>CAMFQG010000023.1 GCA_945980035.1 uncultured Clostridia bacterium | reverse complement strand
CGAGTAGATTTTGAATCTGCAAGAGACGGAGTGGCTACATACGAGCCTAACAAGGGTACACCGTCAACAAGCCTGAAAACCTTTGACTTGCCAAAGGGTACAATGACATACAGTGACGACGAAATGCTGTTCCACCTTGACGAAATGACGCCTACTAAGGTTACGGTTCGTCTGTGGATTGAGGGCGAGGACCCACAGTGTGACGACGATATTCAAGAGGCTAACTTAAGAGTACAGCTTTCATTTATAGGTTGTGACCAAAACAATAACCCTATATCATAATTATCTATATAGATAGAAAATCCAACCGAAAGGAGTTATATTGTGGCACGAAAAAAGAAAATAGATAACACAGTAACTCCGGAACAGGTTGCTGATTTAGGTTTTAAACACGAGGTTAAAGCCGCAGAGGACAAGGGCTCCGGCGTTTATGAGCATTTCCATTCCCAAGAGGTAGCGGAAAAAATCGCCAACGCAAAGAAACGTCGCAGACGTTACGGAGTAATTTTTGGTTTCTTGGTAGGAACCTTGCTTATAATGTACATAATCTCAATGCTCCTAACCCAGTGGGGCGACCTTGTAATCCAAATCGGAAATGTACAGCAGGGTAAGTCAATGATGCTATTTGAGGACTCTGCTCTTGAGAGAGGACAGGTTAAATTAAACGGCGGCAGCGTAAAGGAAGTTACCAATATTACAAAGAATTGGCTGCCAAAGGATTTAGACAAATCCAAAGACGGACAGCACAACGGCGACAACTACTTAGCCTATACATTCTATCTAAAGAATACCGGTGACGAGGGCTTTGACTATCATTGTGATATGAATATTACAGGCGTTGCGAAGTCTGCCGACGAGGCTTGTCGAGTAATGATTTACCGCAACGGAAAAGAACAGGTCTTTGCAAAAGGTCAGTATGAAAACCGCAAAAAAGCGGAAACCGACGCAACAAAATGGGTAAACAATACTACAGTTACACAGTTTGACCGCAAGGATTTCAAAACCGGCACCGCTGACAAATACACAGTAGTAATTTGGATTGAGGGCAACGACAAGGAATGTGTTGACGCAATCCGCGGCGGCCACGTTAGAATGAATATGATATTCAGCACTATTGATGACGAAGAATCGTCATCAATAGACAATGGATAATTTTGGCTCAAATATTTTTGACGTCGCAATGCTGAGGCGATGTTGGAAATGTTGACATAAAATGTAAAATAGCCCTTCCGTGTTTTCGGGGCAAAAATTAATTTAAGGAGGATTCTCTATGAAACACACATCAAGAAAGAAGATGTTATTATCTTCAGTAGCTATGCTATTAGTTGCTATGTTAGCTCTTGGCTCTGCAACATTCGCATGGTTCACATCAAACCCAAAGGCAGAGGCAAAAGGTTTAAGTCTTAAGACAACAGCTTCTACAGGTCTTGTAGTAAGAACAGATTCTGATTCTGCTTGGAGTCACAGTGCTGCACTTTGTAAGGGTCAGGCTGCTAATGCTGCATTCAACCTAACACCTGTTTCTCAGGATCAGACTGATGGTAAAGCTGACGAATTTTGGACAGTATCCGCTCAATATGCAACTGCACCTGACGCTTCTAATACTGAATCAATGACAAAGGTTACAAGTATAGGTAGTGCAGTAGCAACGGTTGATGATCAGGGTCATGAAACTATCAATTATACTACTGGCGATCTATATGCTGAAAACGTATACTTTAGACTTTCAGACGGTTCTAACGTATCTGACGCAGCAGATAAGAAGGTTGTATTAAACGGAGTATCTATTAAAAAGAACGCAACAAATGGCGTTGATATGGATGGTACAATCAGAGTTGCTGTTGTTGATAAGAATAAGAATATCCTTGGAACATTTGCAAGATCAACAAAGAGTGCTAATGGTACATTAACTGGTACCGATAAAACTGCTGGTGCCTTTAGTCCTGAAATCGTTGATGTACCTACCACTACTCAGAAAGTTACATTAGAGGGAAATAAGGTTATAAACTGTGCAGCAAAGGGTACTCTAACAGCTTCAAGTACAAATATGAACAACTATGTAACTGTATATGTATATCTTGACGGTCAGGATGCTAATTGCTATTCAGATAAGGTTGGTACAGTTAACGCAGTTAAAATTATTGATAGCATTCAACTTGATTTCGAATTAGTTAAAGATACTACTACCTGATTTAGCATTATACGATAAGTCAGATTAAGTTTAAATTAAATTTTAGTGCTTTGCACCCCTCTTGCAGGGGTGCAAAGACATAAATTTTTTCCAAGGGGAAATCCAATGAAAGTATTTAAGAAAGTATTAAACATTATTATTACAATTTTAATAGTATGTGTGCTTATTGTTTCTATATTAATGGCGGCAGTAGCACTTACTTCTCGTGATACAGGAGTTCCCAACGTTTTAGGCAAAGCTACTATTTCAGTCCTTACCGACTCAATGGCAGGCGAAGATGCACTGTGCTTTAATGCCGGAGATATGATAATCTGTGACGTTGTTTCTGACAAGGAAACCGCAACTTATAATGTCGGCGATGTTGTAACATTCCAACAGGATATAGACTATGACGGTGTAGTTGACCTTGTTACCCATAGAATTTACAAGGTAAATAAAGACGGCACTTATCAGACAAAGGGTGACAACAACGAAACCTACGACCAAGATCCTAATGGTACTGCACAGTTCCCAAATGTTGCTAATTATGACATTGTTGCTACATATCACGGAATGAAAATACCCGGAATCGGTAACTTCTTTGCCTACATAAGAACACCTATGGGCTTCTTCCTTTGTGTTCTTCTTCCAATGATTTTGTTCTTCCTTTACGAGGCTGTTCGTGTTGTTATCAACATTATCGCTTACAACAAGGAAAAGGCTATCGAAAATGCACAGGCTATCGTTGACAGCAGTGTGCTCACAGAGGAGCAAAAGAAACGTGCTATCGAGGAGTACCTTGCGTCCCAAGGCGGTAACATTCCTCAAAATACTATTGAGGATACCCCAACAGATGATGTTCCTACAGAGGACGATTCAGCAGAGGAGTAACCTCAAAATGTAACAGGTAGTTTTGTGGTATATCAGCAGTACTGCAAAACAAACGGTTACACTTCTTTACGAACTCTATGTTCAATGTAAACTTTTATTCATTTAATTTTATGTAACCGAAGTATGGCGCAAAACGTCTATAATGTTAAGGTTCCTAATCTACTAAAGTCTATGACTTTTAATATATTTTTAAGGAGATAATTCCCATGGATACTGTATTTATGTTTCTGTTCGAATTTTTAGGACAGTTTTTCGGTTCCCTCTGGTTTGGTTTAGTTGCATTGATTACCGGTATCGGTAATGCCTTCAACATTCCGGAGTACATAAGCATTATTACCCGCTATACAAACGACTTGGGCTTAGGCGGTCTTGGTTGGGTTGTGGCTATTATTGCAATCATTCTTTTAGTTGCAGTTTTAGGCTTGGCAGTTTTCTTAATAGTTGTTTCCTTAAAGAAATTTTTTAAGTCAAGACGTGCAAGAAAGGACGCAGGCTCTTTAGTTGACGAGGTTCAGGCTCTTAACCGTGAGGTTATGCGTCTTAACCTTGAAAAAGACAAAATCCTTTCTATGAAGGTTAGCCAAATCGGCCTTAACCCCAACGAAATTTCCGAGCTTACAGGGGAAGAGCTTGAAACTCTTAACGGCGAAAATGCCGACGAGGGCGATATGCGTTTCTACAAGCTTTCAAAAATCGACGAAGAGTGGGCAGATTACCAGCCGCCTGAGTACGATAATGATATTACCTTGCCTGAATTCTGCGAAAGATTCAGACTGTTTGCTTGTTCAAGACTTGGTCTTTACTACGATATTAAACTTATCAGATTGTTCGTTGCTTCTTTTGCATCAACAAGACTTATTATCCTACAGGGTATTTCCGGTACAGGTAAAACTTCTCTTGCTTACGCATTCGGTAAGTTTGTATCTAACCCCTCAGTCGTTGCTCCTGTTCAGCCTTCTTGGCGTGACCGTTCCGAGCTGTTCGGCTACTTCAACGAATTTACAAAGAGATACAACGAAACTCAGCTTCTGTGTGCTATGTACGAGGCTTCCTATAACGAAAATGTTTACTTGGTAATCCTGGACGAAATGAACATCGCACGTGTTGAGTATTACTTTGCAGAAATGCTTTCTATCCTTGAAATGCATATGCGCGAGGAATGGATTGTAGATATTGTTCCCAGTGTTTGGGAAAGCGATCCTAAGCACCTGAGCACAGGTAAACTGACTGTTCCACCTAATATGTGGTACGTTGGTACTGCTAATAACGACGACTCTACTTTCGCTATTACAGATAAGGTTTACGACCGTGCTATGCCTATTAACATCGACAGCAAGGGCGTTCCATTTGAGGCTCCTGATACTCCTCCTGTTGTGATTAACTACCACCACTTTGAGGATATTCTTAACCAGGCAAAAGCAGAAAATCCGCTTTCCGAGGAATCACTAAAGAAAGTTGCTTTGCTTGACGACTATGTTATCGCTCATTTCCGTGTTGCTTTCGGTAACCGTGTTATGAAGCAGATGAAGGACTATGTACCGGCTTACGTTGGTGCAGGCGGCACAGAACTTGACGGCCTTGACTATGCTTTGGCTCGTAAGGTATTCCGTAAGTTTGAGGCTTTGAACCTATCTTATATCCGTGATGAAATCGACGGACTTATTGCCTATATGGATGAGTTATTCGGCGAGGAAAATATGAACGAGTGTAAAGAGTATCTGCGTATGCTCAAGAAACTTGTATAACACTAAAATCTTGCTTGGGGACGTCGGATTTTCGGCGTCCCATAAAGTGTTTATATGTGGGTGTGTTTTTTCCCACAGAATTTATCTATTTTTAAAATGAGGTGAGTAAAAAGTGGAAAATTTTGATAAGTATTACCGTTCGTATAAGTATATGGAAAAGTTGCTGCAAACTGATTTTACTCACAACTATCTAAATCAAAATTTTGAAGATAACGACAAAGGTCAAGATGTTCTTTCCGGTAAAGTAAACGAAAAGGTTATCGATATGGAGTGGGTTACCGCCATTGAGGATACCTTGGATTATATGGAGAGAGCTATCGACGAGCAGCGCCGTTTTATCAAGGAAAATCAAGAGGTTTACCGTATTGATAAAGCTAAAATTATCAACAAAGACTCAGTAAAGCACTTGTCCCAGCACACAAACTTTATTGCTAAGGTCGAGGGCGACAAGGTTACCCCTAACAAGGTTTTAACCATTGAGCGTGAGGAAAGCTTTGAAATTTACGAAAACCGCTTTTTAATAACTTTAATCAGACTTGCCAACCAATTTGTTAATGACAAATACCGCAAAATGGCAGACGCTCCTACCGACACCTTCGACAAGGTGCAGATGAAGCGTGATTTGGTGCTTAACAACCAAAAGGTTACTTTTAATGTCGAGTACAGTAACGAGATTAAAGACGCTAAGGCTGACGACTTGAACGTACAGGACTACGAAAAGCTGTCCGACTTCGACCGTGTACGCCGTATAAGAGAAAAGCTCAACAGCTTTTTGAATACACCGATGATGCGTGAAATCGCAAACTGCGTTCCCGTTCGTCCCCCTATTCTTCATACAAACCTTATGATGAAAAACCCTAACTTCAAGGCTTGTCTTGATTTGTATAATTACCTGAATGCTTACAAAAAGCCGGGCTATGAAATTGTGGGTAAGGAATTCAGCGGTGTTATGGATAAGGAGGTTCAGCAGAACCTGTACTTCTCCTTAGGCTTCCAGCATTTTATGATGTCTATTGCCACAAACCCTGCTCTTAAAAATCTTCTTGATGAAAAGTACAAAGAGGAAAACGAGAGATGGGAAAAAGAGCAGAAGCTTCCCGTTGAGGAACTGCGACGCAGGGATTTGGAGAGAATAGAGAATGTCCGCAAAGAGGAGTTAAAAATCCGTTTGCAGGAGATTCGTGAGAGAGAAAAAATCATCCGTGACCAGAAGTCTGAAATCAATGCTTTAAAACGCGAGATTGATAAGCGTGACAAGACGATTGAAAGTCTGAAGAGCAGTATCAGAGCGTTAGAGGATGAGATTAAAGACCTGCAAAGTCAGTTGCAGACTGTTAAAGCAGAGCTTGTTAAAGCTATGGAGCGTATTGCTCAGCTTGAAGAAAAGGTTGCTCAGTTAGAAGCAAGAATTGCCGAGCTTGAACAGCAGGTAGCTCAGCTTCAACAGCAGGTTGCTCAGCTTGAAGAAATCAAGGCTCAGCTTGAAAAGAGAGTTGCCGAGCTTGAACAAATTGTTGAGGAGCAAAAGGCAAAAATCGCCGAGCTTGAAGAAATTGTTGCTCAGCAGAAAATCAGGATTGCAGAGCTTGAAGCTCTTGTTGCCCAGCTTGAAAAAATCAAGCTTGAGCTTGAAAACCGTGTCGCTGCCTTGGAAAAGGAAAACGCAGAGCAAAAGGCTACAATCGCACAGCACGAGGAAACTATTGCTCAACAGAAGTCGGCTATTGCAAGTTTAGAGGAGTCTATAGCAACTGCAAAGGCAGAAATTGCGTCCCTTACAGCTACACTTGCCCAGCGTGACAAGACTATCGCTGAACAGACTGACACAATTAACAATCTGAATACAACCGTTTCAAATCTCCAAAACGATTTGGATATGGAAAAACAGGCTCACAAAGACGAGGTTGAGGCTGAAAAACAGGCTCACGTCAACCACGTTGAAAGCTTGAATAAAATGTTTGAAAGCGAGAGAGAAAAAATCGCTGAAAACCACAGACAAGAGATAGAAAATAACGAAAAAGCCTTTGAGAAAAAGGTTGAAAATATCAACAAAACTCATGAAAATGAGATTAAAAAGCTGAACAACCGTTGCGAGGCAGAGAAAAAGCAAATTCAAAAGACAGCCGACCAGCGAGTTAAGGCAGCACAAAAAGAGGCAGAAAAACAGGCTAACGAAAAGCTGAAAAAAGAAATCAACAAGGTTCAGAAGGAAGCTAAAAAATCTGCCAAGAAAGCACAGGAAAGTGTATCTAAGCTTAGAGAAACTATTAAAACCCAAAAGGGAATCAATAGTTTGTTTACCTTTGATTATACTATCGGAGCTTTGGGAATCCAAACCCTTAAAACACTTGATTTAACTGCAAGGGGTATTGACTCGGATATTATTTTCAATGAGCTTACACGTACCCGCCGACTGAGCTGTATTTACATTGTCCGTGACAAAAAGAAAATCACCATTGCTTACGGCGGTCATAATGAGCTTTCTGTTATCAAAACCTTTAAAGGCGAAACTGATTTTGACGTTTGCAAAAAGTACATTGGCGACTTCCTTGCAAATGCTGATAAATGTGCAGTTTATCTGACATACAAGACTATGGATAAAGTGTATGTTAACAATATGGCTAAGGAGCTTGAAGGTAATTTTGGCTTTGAAACTGCTGAGGTTTACCACAATAAAGCACAAAAGCCCGGCTGTTCAACACTTGGCATCTACTATTACAGAGGATAATATACTATGGAAAAAAAGTCAGGCCATAACAGGCGCTTAACTTCTAAAAATTCAATACTTTTGCTTGTTATGCTTGTCTGCATTTTCCTTTCAACATGGGCATGGTTTGCCTCAGGTCAATTGGACGCTACTGCAAGCGGGCTTTCTGTAAAGACAGAAAACCCTTCCACTCTGGAGCTTGCTCTGCCTAACGAGGACGGCTCTTATCCCACAGAGGATAGTGCATACAGCTCTATGCTGGATTTTGACAAACAGGCAAGTATCATCCGTACAATGATTACCGACGTCACAAGTGACGGATTGCATTTTATCATTCCCACAACAACGCAAAGTTCAGGTGTTCGTGAAGTACAAAGGGATCAAGCTTGGAACAGAGCGAAAGCCGACTCGGAGTATGTCTCAATCCCCTTTTATGTCCGTTCTCAAGCACCTAACATTTACGTCAGCCAAAGCTCTCAGGTTACGGCTGCTTTAAAGGATGAAAGCGGTGTAGTAAATAAAAGTGATGCTTCCTCCAATATTTCCCGTAACGGTGTGGTAGGAGCTATGCGAGTTTCTATTGTTGATATGACAAAAAGCATCAGCAATACTGATTATACACCCAAAACTGCTGATATGAAGTTTTTGTGGATTCCAAGACCTGATCTTTATTTACATACCCCAACAGACAGCACGTGGGAGCTAAAAACTAATATACAAAAGGATACAGAGCTGCCAAACGGCGGTAAGGGAGACACCTATATTCACAAATATTGGCAGATCAGAAGTAGCGAAGAGATAGGCTTACAAAGCGGTATGGGTGTAGATGAAACCAGCTTACCCGGTGCAGTTGCTTCCATATATAGAGGGGACGATTTAACTCCTACCCTTGGTGTGAATAAATCCATTGGCAACGGTAAAATATTTGACGAATCCGTAGGCGAGAGCGGTGATTACGTCGATATGGAAACCACAACAATGAACGGCAAAGATTATTATGTATATAAATTTGTTATGAACATTTGGATTGAGGGTACAGACGCAGAGGCAAGGCGTGCACTGAACAACGGTGAATTTGACATAGATATTAGTTTCTGTACGGATACAGAGTAATCCCGCTTAAAAAATAATGAGAAACGAGGTGAGATAATGGGTAATTTACAAATGAAACTTGTGGTTTCTATAGCTAATTTGACAAAAAACTGTAAATCAAGCAAGAAGCAAGTTGTAATGTCCTGTGTCTCACTTTTTCTTGCCACAATAATTTTGATTTCTTCTGCATATTGTTGGTTGTTTTTACAGGAAGCCAAGACTCTCGGTACCTTTAGTGTTGACGCAGGAAACGGTCTGCGACTGAACTACAACAACAACAACAGTAATGTTGTTCAAATTACCGACAATATGAAATTTTTACCTGTTTCAAGTGTAAACGGTCAGAATCTGTATTTCCCGTCTGACGGCTCATTTTACACTAAGAGTTCCCTCCAGGAAAGAACTGAGGAAGTAAAGTACCGTTCAGCTACAGCAGGTGATAAAAATATATATTTTCTGCAGTTTGACTTTGCGTTAACCTCTTATACCGATGGCACAGAGGTGTTCATTGACGAAACGGACACTTACATAAAAACAAAAGATAAAACAAAAAATTCAAATCCTGGTGTTCCTTTAAAGGCCATGAGAGTAGCATTTTTATACGATAACGGAAAAAACACCGTTGTAATGAATCCTACCGGCAAGGAAAGATCCGTAAAGGCAGTTGACCTTGTAAACTTCGGTACAGGTGAATGTCTAAAAACTTCAACACAGATTTCAAAACCTTTCTCCTATTACACATCTACAAACGCACAATCTCTCTTTACTCTTGCAGCAGGAGAAACACAAACAATGTCTGTTGTGGTTTGGCTCGAGGGTACAGACAAAGACTGTGTAAATGATATAATCGTAAATAATCTTGATATAAATATTAAGTTTACAACAACATGGAATAATATGGACGAAATCAAATTCAAGGATGTTTCAAGCGACAAGTGGATTTCAAAACTGTTAAAGAGTGGTTCACAGCTACAGCTTGTATATAAAGATGCTCAGAATATAGAAACAACCTATGATATGGTGGGTTCCGGTGAAGAATTCACCTGCAAGCTTCCAAAAACTATCGACAACGGACTTTACTTCAAGCTTACTGTTGGAGAAACAGTATATAAATGGGATACCGAGCCTGACGGAACACCGTCAACCTATCGTGGTAAAAACGTAACATACTACGCAAAGGGTACAAAGGCGGATCCTCGCGGTTATTGGAAGACTTCTGACAGTGACAATGATATTGATGTTGATGTTCCTGATGAAGAATGGTAATAAATTGGGCGGTATATCCGCCCAAACAACATAAAATTTTGTTATTAGAAAGGCGGTGCTACTATGATGAAATATGATTTTACTAAAAGAATCGGCAGAAAAAATTTAATATTAAGCGTAGTGGCACTTATCCTTACGATAATGATGGTTGTCGGCTCAACCTATAGCTGGATTGAAAACATTACAGCGGTTCAGATTACTAACGTACCTCAAGGCGGCACAGGCGCTGATACTGCTACATTGGGAATAAAAAATGATATCAGCGAAACTATAGTATTGGGCAGCTGCGGTCCTGATGATAATGACGGCTCTGTTTCAAAATTCAGTGCAATTAATCTTGATTCATATTTTTACGAATCGGGCGACCCTCACCTGACCACCTGCTCCGGTAACGGCGACAGTTTTATGTTCAAAAGTCTAAAGGGCAGTGCAAACGCAAAACCTTGGCGTATTGGCACAGAAGATGACGAAAACGTAAACTATTTAAGTGCTACTTTCAAGGTTTGCTCTCCGGACGCAGAGGTTGATATGTGGTTTGACGAAATACCTTCCGTTACCAGCCAGGGAAATACAAACACTGACAGTATTGCACGATACTCTATTACTGTTGACGGTGAAACTAACGTTTATTCAGCAAGTGGTACGAACTATAATCATATTAAAGATGCTGACGGAAATACTACCACTGCTACAGCACGTAAGACAGCAGAATATACCTACGGTAATTCACAGAACGTAAAAGACGGCAAGGTTAACCGTAATGTACTGTTCAGAGTAGGCGAAACTCCAAAGGAAGTAACTATACGTATTTGGCTTCAACACACAGACGGAACGAATGATTATACAGATTTAAAATCGGACATTAATATGGTTCTTGTATCTACTTGGGCAAAAACAAGAACGATTACTGTACGTGACTGTACTTCCGACTGCAACTCAGAATATTGGATGACCTCGAAAGACAGTCCTAAACTATACGTTGCTTTGGCCTCAAATCCCAATGCATATCACTGGGATTTGACTATAGACAAGGATAAAAGAGAAGGCACAGTTAACATTCCCAGTTACTATTACACAGGTGATGAAATTTATGTTTTCAGAATACCGGCTACCAATAATTGGGGTGATGATGGCTACGACGGTGTTATTAAAGTTGATGTAAACGGTCAACAAATACCTTGTTGGAACTATTGGAAAACAGCACTTCCAAAGGGTTTTGATGACCTTGTATATAACATAGTCGGTAATACACCGGCTATTAAGGACGGTGACCACACAAAACAAAATGATACAGGTTACAGTTTCTGGGGAGAGGCTGAACAAATAACTGTAACTGATAATGCCGGATTAAATCACGGCACAGATGCAGTAAGAATGTTAGTCCATGATGTTGATACACATTTCTATTACCCATTGTATCCAAGCGGAAACACTTGGAGAGGATATATCCCCAGAACATCAGATAAAATTGAGTTTTTATACAGAGAAAATACTTTCCCGGATAATGCCATAAACTCAATAAATTCCATTTCAAGCGGTGATAAATGCTATAAAAATACTGCTCCTGACTATAGATGGGGTTACAATAAGAGTGACGCAACACCTCAAACCCGTCCATACGATGATCTGACATATACGATTTTATCCACAACAGAGGGTACGTGGACTGAGTTAGTTAATACTAAATATAGATTAGCAGGCTTTTTTAACGGTAGTGATAGTTGGAACAGCGATACAGTATTCAAAAAAGAGAAAGGTAACGATACACTTGCCTTTGCAAGTATTACTCTTAATAGTGATTCACTGAATCAGATTAAGGTTATGAATGCAGAGACAGGCAAGTATTACTCTAATGATGGTGTAATGTGCAAAGTTAATAGCACAAATTGGTCTGTGACTCAAGATGACAAACTTCCAAATATTGGACTTATTACCGGTGAGACAACAGGAACATATAAATTCTGGCTCAATACTGAAACCATGAAACTTACAGTAGAATATCCGAAAGGTACTACTGCAAGACGAGTGTACCTTGTATCAAACTGGGATGGTTACTATAAATTTGCCCATATGACTAATAGTGGTAATAATAACGGTGCATATCCGGGTCAGAAAATGGATATTTTAGGAGTGATTGACAGAGGACAACAATACAATAGTGATCAGCAGAGATATAAGTATGTATTTTCATTGGAATATCCTGAAAATCTGTCTCCTACAAAAGTTAAGTTCTCGGGTCAAGGAAATCAAAATGATACAAACAGTGAAAAGTGGCAAAAGGAATATGATTTTGATGGATCATATGCGCTTTATACTTTAGTTGACCAATCTCAATGACTGTTTAATACAGGGCAGAGAAATCTGCCCTGAAGAATGGTACTTTACGAAAGACGAGGTGATACCATGAACAACAATACAATTAAAAAGATTGCAATAATTTCAATGGCATTTGTACTATGTATATGCTGTATAACTCCGTCGTTCTCATGGTATGACCACAACGGCAGGAACAAAGAATACGTCAACGCTATTGAGTACACAAGGCTTTCTATGCCTGTGTCCGGTTACCTGAGTGATGAAAACCTCTCTATGACTACTTATAAGGGAACCTTGGCATCTGACGGTGAGGTTTCTTATAACGAAACAACCGCAGTTACCGGTATTAAAGCAGAGGGAAGCGCTGACGGTAAGGAATATAAAACAACCTGCTATAAATCAGTAATTAAGAATACCTCCGCTAAAGACGTGAGAGTTGGTTTGTATCTTGAAACAGCTGAATTTGGCAGTGGCGGAGATAGTGTTTGTTACGGTACTTCCGACCCAATTTGGAGAAGAATTACAGCGGACTCTATGAATACTAAAATGAAAGCAGAAAAGGTTTCTGCTGGTACAATGCGTGTGTACTATCAAAAAAGCGTATGGACTGAAAACGCATTCTATGTAGTAGCATACAGCAACGATTACAACCACAAGTTGTATCCTATGGCAACCTGTCAAAGTGATACGGACCTTTTCTATGCAGATATTCCATCTACTTCAACGGCTTTCTTTATTACCTGTGAAGAAGCAGTAGAGCCCAGCCGTGACTACAGACGTACAAATGAAATAAAAGTAAGTGACGAAGGAATCAGCCCTACAACAAGCAAAAAAATCAGTTTACAAACCGGACAAATGATTAATGATCAGTATATGAAAGCATTTGTCAACGATGTCAGCGGTGCAAATATTGCAGAATTTGTAGAGAAACTATACCTTAGTACAAACTCTCTTAATGATGCAAATAAAGGCAGTGTTGCTTTAACAAGCGGTACAGATTACATAGGCAACAGTATTTCTTATTCGTCAAATAATAAAGAAGTTGCAACTGTAGATGCGTCAGGTAATGTAGTGGGCATAAAGGAAGGTACAGCAGTTATCACCATTACCGTTACAGGTGCCAACGGTGATAAATGCACAGCGGAAACTACAGTCAATGTCCAAAACCCTAATACCACGTTGCCACTTGTGCAGAACATTTTAGTTCCAAAGGGTGGCGAGGCATCCGTTTGTTGGTATATTGACAATAAAACAACCAATGAGTTAACTAACCTTAAGCTAATGCTTACTCTATAAGGAGAAGAATTTGAAAGAACCTAAGGCAAAATCAAGCGTACTTCATAAAATTAAAAATGTAGTTTTTGCCGTTGTGTTCGTGCTTTTGGGAATAATAATGGTATTAACTATCACCACAAGAGCTAACGGTGGAACGCCCTCAATTTTTGGTTATTCAATTTACAGAGTAGCTACTCCGAGTATGACACCTGCCCTTGAAGTAGGCGATGTAATTCTTGTAAAGGAATGTGATCCTCTGAAGCTAAAAGAGGGAGATATTATCACATATGATGGCACAGAGGGAGATTTAAAGGATAAGAAAATTACCCACCGTGTAGTAGAAGAGCCCCACAAAATCGGCGACGATTATTACCTAAAGACAAAGGGCGACAGCAACGATTTTGCAGATCCGGAAGTAAATGTTTCTCAGGTAACAGGAATATATCAGCAAAAGCTTGTATTTTTAACGTGGGTTTACGACTTTTTCCTAACCCCTTGGGGTTTGTTGATAATAATCGCACTTATTATTACCGCTTTCTTCGGTGAGATTGTAAACCTGTTCAGAGCATTTACAGGTGATTTGCCTGAGGACGAGAATAAAGAAAGTATAGAAGATATTATCGAAAGAATTAAGTCCCAGGAAAACAAAGAGGAATAACCCTTTGTATGACACAAAATCAAACAGTAGATTATCCCGGTGGCATACAATAATTGTGTGTCACTGTTTTATTATAGGCTAATTATCTTTAAAAACTCTCTTTACACAAGGGAGTCTATGGTCGGGAATAGAAGTTATGTAACATATGAACCTATCTGCACGACCTTAATTTTCAATTTCCATTTTTAGTTCATAGGAGGACTTACTATGAAAACTAACTTAAAACGCATCAGCAAGCGTTCTTTAGCGTTAATTCTCGGAATACTTATGCTGTTCTCAACCTTAATGGTTGGTACAATTACAGCAAATGCTGTAGGGGCAGTCGGCGGTATCATTAAATCCGGTGATACATTATATTATGATTTTTCAAATGTTTCCGGTCAGCCTAATGGTGTAAATCTACTTGAGGCAAGTGGTACAGGATTAGGATATTTAGATACAATACCAAGTGGTATTTATTCTGTTACAAGAACTGCAGACTTAAATTTTAATGAATTAACAAATACAGAAATTTTTAAGTTTAGTTTTACAGATTGGACCGGAGTAAATGGTAATATAATTCCAAGTGACGGGCAAAATATGATTATTGTATCTGCTGATGGCAAGCGTTATACCTGGGGTACCTACGGTGGTTCAACCGGTGGTGGTGAAACGGTAGATTCCGGTTTTTATTTAATTGGCAATTTTACAAGCGATAACTGGGATAGTAACATGAATAGCAATCCAATTAATCGTAGCTATGGAATAGATAAGTATTTTTACAAAGAAGTAAGTATTCCTTCAAACTATAATGCCGGTGATTCAATATATTTTGCATTATATAATGGTAGTAATAGATATGCCCCTGCAACTCAACATACTAATGTCCCTTTATCTATGGATGATGCAGTATATGGTGACTATTCACATACTGAAAATTCGTGGAAATACGTATTGGGTAGTAATGTTACTGCGGTACGCATTTGTATTGACAGAGCAACACCGGAAGATTCATGGTACCCAAGAGTATGGATTGAAGAAATCACAAGTTCCGGCTTAAAACAGGTTACAGATCAAAATCTTATTTCCGTCTTAAAGAAAGAAAAAGTAATGATATACGGCGGTGAAAAAACAGAGTGGAATCAAGACACGTTCCTTTTGATGAAGTCTAATAGTGTTGACGATAAAGAGACAAGCGGAACAATGTCAGAAACGTATAATATTGCAGGTAATGACTGTGAATTTGCTGTATTAACTGCACCAATAGGTGATTATTATATGGGTCACTGGGCTTCAGGTATGCATACTACAATTGAAGCCGGTGGTGCATATATAGTTAGAGATACAACAAGTGATACTTCACAGCTAATAGAAAAAAGTTCATCAGGAACAGACCGTATTTATAAGATCAATAACGGAGCAACTACTACTGCTACAACAACTATAAGTAGCCAAATTACAGAAGGAGAGATGCTTCCGGTAAACACCTCAACTGCGAAAGGAATATCTTCAATTGGAAAAGAAAATCATTTCAAGTACTATTTATTTGATGGAACAAATTATTATGAGGCATCCCTCTCGGACGGTAAGTTTGATACCTCATCTTTTTCAGCCGGCATAGGATATAAACTTTTGACTGTTTTATATGATGGCGGTATTTATGTAGTTGCTGATACTGACACCTTTGAGATTAAAACAGTTTCGTTGCAGGAATACACGGTTACATATTCTGCCGGTGCAAATGGCAGCATAACCTGTAAAAAGGGTGACACAACTGTGAATTCCGGTACAGCTGTAGTAGAAAACACTGAGGTCACTTTCACTATAGCACCTAACACGGGATATGAGGTTGATACATTTACTGTAAACGGTGAAGATAAAAAATCATCAATCACTAACAATACTTATACCCACACTGTACAATCGAATGTTGACGTACAGGTTACATTCAAAAAAACTACCTATACAATAACCGTTGACAGCGGTATTACCGGAGGTACTGTAACTCCAAGTGCAACCTCAGCAAGTATAGGAGATATTATTACCTTTACTTCAACTCCGAATACGGCTTACTTCCAAAAATCCGTTACGGTTACAAAAGCAAGCGGAGGAACAGTAACCTGCACAAACAACAGCTTTACAATGCCTGCAGAGAACGTAACAATTTCTGCAACATTTATTACCTATAAAATAACAGGATCTCTTATTACCGCCGGCACATCATTACCAATAAATGGTGATGATACAAACGGAAGCACATGGGATAATTTTGACAGAGGTATAGAATTTGATACAAAGGTTTCAGATACCGTTTACAGCAAGACTATTAATCTGACATCAACTGATTTGACAGAATTAAGAAACAAATTCCGTCTAATTGATAGTAGCAGTGACAAGGTGGTCTATAGACCAAAAAATAGCGATATTGATGATGATAATAAAGGTTATCTGATTACAAAGAGTGATTCTGAAACTAAATCATATGCTACTGAAAACGGTAGCAACGTTGATAACTACTTCTACTTTAACCAAGCCGGCGAATATACTATCTTTATCCAATATGTGGACGGCGGAAATCCGAAAATTTGGGCAGTAAGAGGTGCGTTTAACCTAACGTCAACTACAACAAAATGTACTGTTAAATTCTACAGCGACGAAGATCTTACAACTGAGATTACTAAATCTAAGGCGAACCAGACAGTATATGTTAAGGTAACACCTGATACAAATTGTCAGGTTAAAACCGTTACAGCCAATAACTCAGTTACACTTACTCCCGTTTCAGGCAAGGAAAACGTATATAGCTTTACTATGCCAAGCAAGGATGTAAATGTAACCGCTACCGCTGAAACGATAAAGCAAACCGTTACCTTTACCTTCGCCAACTCTTCGCTAAGCGTTAGTTACGTTTACAACGGTACGGCTTATAATGGGGCGAATGTTTCCACAGGAGGCAAAGTAACTGTTGATAAGGGAACTACTCTGTCTGTTTCAGCTGTGCTAAATACAGGCTACCAAGCAGACGGCTGGGTGGTAACCCCTACACCTACTCCGGCTCCTACAACAGGAGAAACTACCTGTAGCTTTACTGTTTCCGATAATACCTCGGTAACATTTAAAACAAAGAAAATCGACTATAGTATTTCTTATGTATATAACCCTACACAGGGCGGTACAAGCGTTGTAAAAGTAAATGACGCTGAGGTTACAAAGCTAAACATCGGCGATAAATTTAAGGTTGAGCAAACTGTAAATACAAGCGATGGTTATGAGATAGACTCCGTAGAGGTTAAAGCAGGAAGCATAATACTTTATCCTGACGCTGAGGGCGTCTATACAATGCAAACAGGCGATGTAACGGTTACCACAACATACAAGGCAATAAAGCCCACAATTTCAAATTGCCCAACCGAAACTGTTGAGATGTATGCGGGAGCAAGCTACACCATACCTGCCACAACAGATTACGGTGCGCTTTCCTACAGCGAGCCTACCGGTGACTTTACATTCAGCGGAGCAGTAGCCAAAGCACCAAATAAAGAGGGCAACTACACAATTACGGTTACTGCTACTAACATGCCTGCAGGAATTACTACTGCCGCAACAACTACGGTTACCTTTAATGTAACAGTTAAGTTTACGGACACTCAGAAAGCCTATAAATCTTTACAAGAAAAATTTGCTCAGATAGGTCACGAAAATTCCGATTACTACGAGAACAACGAGGCTTGGACAGCATATGAAAAAGCAGTATCTGCGGCAAACACCTTGCTTGCAACTTTCCCACCACCGACTGCAACAAACACCGACGCTTACGTAAATGCTGAAACAACTTTACAAAATGCCTATAACGAGATTCAAAAATATAAGAAAGTAAACACAATTTACGTTCTTTCAAAGTATGCTCCCGGTGCTACTAATCCGGGATATGTGAACATTCATATGTTTAACAATACCACCGGTGAAAGTTATGAGCCTGTAGGTGGTATAAGTCATGTTGCTACAGGTGATAACGATGGAAAAAGTTACCCTATGACTAATCTTGGAACTGTTACGGTGGGTAGCGAAAACAAAAGGCTTTACAAGTTTGAGTTTTACGGAAAAGCTGAATTTGTTATTTATGTAGGGGACGCACAGAATACAGCAATTACGGATAGTAATAAGTTAACAGGTAATGTAAATTACTGTAAAGGATTTAAATCATATTATCTTGACTTAAAGGATGAAAGTAAAGGTAAGCACGAATCTGA
>CAMFQG010000022.1 GCA_945980035.1 uncultured Clostridia bacterium | reverse complement strand
TTTAACCCAAAATATGTAAATATTTATTGTTTTGAAAATAATATCTTAATTTTGTGACAACCATATGAAATAAAAAAAATATGTTGACATACTTTTTCAAAAATATTAGAATAAAACTGTGTATAATACACAATATTATAAGTATAGGCAGGTTTTTACAATGAAAAATAGATACTGTAAAAAAATAATTTCTCTGCTACTGGGCACCCTGATAATTTTTTCTTTAGGGATTGTTGTAAATGCGGTAGAGGAAACTCCCACTGTTAACACAGAAGCTTATCCCTATTTCGCCTTGGAAAGCGGAGGTATTTATGCTCACGCAGACGTCGGAAGCGACAGCAAGGAAGCATGGCAAAAATGGGAAAATTTTGCAGGAAGAAATGCCAAAACAAATGTTAAGTACCTTTTCCTGCCTTCCAATTCCTCTGATACTTTGGTGGAGCTTTATAACAATTACAGCGAAAGCGTTGTAATAAACAATACAGAGATTAAGCCCCAAACTGCTGAAATTATCAGCTACTCAGAGGGAAACCAAATTTCCGTAACTCGTGGCGATACCGAATACACATTAGAGATATACAAAAGTGACACGGAATCATCAATATATATTAACGACATTACCAACAGCTACGTTGACTGTAACGGTAACACCGTTAACACAGACTTCTACTCTTTCCTTACTGAAAACAAGGAAAACTCCGTATCCGGCTCCGGCTGCGCAATCACAGGAGTAAACGGAATTGAAAGCACCACCTTAAAGAAAATCAAGGGCAGAGGCAACACAAACTGGATGTACAGTGACAAAAAGCCATTTAATGTAACATTCAAATCTTCTACTACTATAGGCAGCGTTACTTCCAAAAAGTTCTCTCTGATTTCAAACGCAAAGGATTCTACCTTGCTGAGAAATAAAATTATGTATGACTTTGCTGACGAGGTTGGCTCTCTGTACGCACCTAAATCAAGTTTTGTTGACTTCTATGTAAACGGTATTTATCGTGGATGTTATCTATCTACGCAAAAGGTTGACTTAGGCAAAAACTCAATGATTGCCCTACAGGATACCTCCGATACACAGGACAGCGATTTTAACTTTACTGTTGAAGTTGACGTCTGGAATTACGCAAGTGACGTTTACTTTAAAACCAACAAAAAATATGTGGTAGTATGCAAATCTCCTGACCTTGACGGCTACAACGAAGGGGATCAGACAATGGTGCCTAAATACAACTACATAAAGGAAACCTACCAAAAACTTGAGGACGCACTGTACAACGGTACTATGGCTGACCTTGAAAATATTTGCGATATTAACAGCCTTGCTACAATGTATCTTCTGCAAGACTTTGGCAAGAACTGTGACGGCGGTTATACAAGCACCTACTTTACATACAATGCACAGGAAAAGAAATTCTACGCAAGTCCTTTGTGGGATTGCGACTCAATGTTAGGCGCAGTTGACTGTGTACGTGACGGATGCAGTACCTCAACGTGCGATTACAAAGGCTGGACCACAAGACTTGCAACCTTTAACAGAACTGTAAATCCATACGGCAAGGCTTTTACAACAAGCGGTAAAACCTCTCAGGGAAAAACCTTTGAAGATGTTTGCAAAGAAATTTGGAAAGATAAATTCCTGCCTGCAATTAACATTTTGTTAAACGGCGGTACATCCAATAACGGAAAACTAAAGAGCATAAATCAATACGCAGACAGCATCGGCAAATCCACCTATAACAACTACATTATGTGGGATTTTGCGTGGTATTGCAGCGACAACAACTCCGGACTGACTGCAAGATACTCCAAAAACTACAGCGGTGAAGTTCAGCACCTGTACGATTGGACAAAGGCAAGGGCAAATTGGATAAGCGATTATTACAACAGAGAGATTATAACAACTCCCACTAACCCTACTTCCACAGAGCCTGAACCGGAAATAGATTACTTCATTCAGGGTGACGGTTTTGGCGGTTGGATTGTTAAGGATAAGAACTATCAATTAAAGGACAATGGTGACGGCACATATTATATTGACATTACTTTCAAGGCTGACACATACTACAAGTTCAAAATTGTTGACAGCAACAACACCTACTATGACCCTGATTTAACAGATGAGGTTACATTGAAGTACGTTCATAAAGAGGGAATCCACAACAACGCCGGTTGTACTCCTACAGAGGATACAAAGGTTACCATTACATTGAAAAATGATAAATTCTATGTTGCTTACTATGAGCTTGGTGACGTCAACGAGGACTTGTCGGTTAACATTAATGACGCCACTGCAATTCAAAAGTATCTTGTGGATTCCTTAAAGCTCTCAAACAGAGCCAAGGCAAATGCCGATTTCAACGAAAACGGTGTTGTTGACATAAGAGATGTAACGTCAATTCAAAAATCACTTTTACAATCTGAAGAAGTTGTGTATAGTTAAATTATCTGAAACAAATTTTTAGCAAAAATAAACAGAGCCTATCACAAAAACGTGATAGGCTCAATTTTTGCTTAGTTGAAAGTTTTAGCATTAAAGTTGCGGTGTATCGTTTTTTGTAAACTTACAGTTGTCGTTCCACTTAATTGACTCTAAAATTTCAGGCTCTGCCTTTTGCATTTCAAAATAATCGTCTTGGTTGTCCTCGTCAAACTGCACGTCTGTTGCGTAATAAACTACTACCGAATACTTGTCCTTTTGGTCAACCTCAACTGTACCCAATAGCTTATATGATGGATACGGTATTTCGCTTCCGTCAGGAATTAAAACTATGCCAAATAAAAACCCTGCGTGTGAATCCTCATACAAATCCTCCTCATAAAAAGAAAGTGTGTAGCCTTCTTTTTCACCGTTGGAAATAGCATAATAATAATCGTCTTCCCAATCCAAAGGTACTGTTATATTGTAAAGATTTGTTTTAATTACGTTTGAAGCTAATGTTGCTTCTGTTGCGGGTTCTGTAGCAGCAGTAGTTTCAGCTTGGGTGGCTGTGTTGGATTTTGTCTGTGCTTCTGTTTGAGTTTCGGTTATCTGATTGTTTTCCTGAGGGTTACCAAAACAGGATGTAAACATACAGCCAACAATCAGTATAGATAAAATAGCGATTAATACTTTAACATTTTTCATAGCAAATTCTCCTTTGCTTTTTAGTAATTTCATTATAATTTTTGATTTTGTTTTTGTCAATAGAATAAAAATTACGCAAAACAAAAACTGTAAAAATGAGTTTTCCCCATTTTTACAGTTTTATTTATCAAATTACTTTACCTAACAATTCTCCCACGCTTTCGTGGAAAATCAAGTTAGCCAAACTATCCATAGGTGTTTCGTCACGATTTATAAGCACAAGCTTATCACCTGTGTAATACCTTATCATTCCTGCCGCCGGATACACCGTAAGGCTCGTACCGGCAACTATTAAAACATCTGCGTTTCTTATTGCATTTACTGCACCCATAACCGTATTATCCTCAAGGCTTTCCTCGTACAAAACAACATCAGGCTTTACAACAGCACCGCAATTGTCACAAAGAGGAATATCCTTGCTGTCTTTAATATAGTGAGCGTCAAAAAACTTATGACACTTAGTGCAGTAATTTCTGTGTACCGAGCCGTGAAGCTCATATACAACCTTACTACCTGCTTCCTGGTGAAGTCCGTCTATATTCTGGGTAACAACAGCCTTTAGCTTTCCCATTTGTTCAAGCCTTGCCAAAGCTTTGTGGGCAGTATTGGGTTTTACGTCAAGGGCAAGCATTTTATCCTTGTAATAACGGTAAAATTCCTTGCAGTTATTCACAAAAAAGTGATGGCTTAGAATTTCCTCAGGTGGGTAATCGTATTTCTGATTATAAAGCCCGTCAACACTTCTGAAATCGGGAATACCGCTTTCCGTTGACACACCTGCACCGCCAAAGAAAACTATATTGTCACTTTCGTCAATTATCTTTTTCAGCTTTTCAATGTGGCTCATCTTATTGCATCCTTCATTGACTTAACGTAATCCACAACATAAGGAACACAGTTTTCGCCATACTCTGCTATGATTTTCACAATAGCCGAACCCACGATTACACCGTCTGAAATCTTTGCCATTTCCTTTGCCTGCTGTGGAGTTGAGATACCGAAGCCTACTGCACAGGGAGTATCTGTAACCTCTTTTGCAAGGGCAATCATTTCCCCTACATTTGTGGTAATTTCAGAACGCACACCTGTTACTCCTAAGGATGACACGCAATACAAAAAGCCCTTTGCTTCCTTTGCAATCATCTGCACACGCTCTCTTGAGGTTGGAGCGATAAAGGAAATAAAATGAACTCCGTACTTTTCGCAAATGGGCGTCAGCTCCTCTCTTTCCTCAAAGGGAACGTCAGGAACAATAACAGCAGAAACACCGATTTGTGAGCATCTCTTTATAAACCTTTCAACACCGTAAACGTAGATTACGTTTATATATGTCATAAATGCAAGAGCAGCGTCACAATCAGGTGCAATCTTTTCTACCATATCAAAAATCTTATCTGTTGTTGTGCCTGCTGCCAATGCACGCATATCAGCATCCTGAATTACAACACCCTCTGCAACAGGGTCTGAAAAAGGAATACCGATTTCTATTACATCAGCTCCTGCATTTGCAATTTCCGGCAAAAGTCTTGCGGTTGTTTCCAAATTTGGATCCCCTGCTGTTAAAAAAGCAATAAAAGCCTTGCCGTTTTCAAAAGCATTATTTAAATTAATCATAAATCTGTACCCCCCTGTATCTTGCAATAGCGGCAACGTCCTTGTCGCCACGTCCTGAAAGGCATACTACAATAATCTTGTCCTTATCCATTTTCGGTGCAATTTTCATACAATGAGCAACTGCGTGGGAGCTTTCGATAGCAGGAATTATACCCTCTGTTCTTGACAGATACTCAAAAGCTGCAACTGCCTCATCATCTGTTACAGGCACATAGCTTGCTCTGCCTGTATCGTATAAATTTGCATGTTCCGGACCTACTCCCGGATAGTCAAGTCCTGCGGAAATTGAATAAACAGGAGCAATCTGTCCGTATTCATCCTGTATAAAATACGACTTCATTCCGTGGAAAATACCAAGTCCGCCGTTTGCTACCGTTGCGGCATTTTCCTCTGTATCTACACCCTTACCTGCTGCCTCACAGCCGATTAGCTGTACTTCCTTATCCTCAATAAAGTCATAGAAAAGTCCCATTGCGTTACTTCCGCCGCCTACACAAGCCATACAAATGTCAGGAAGTCTGCCCTCTTTTTTCAGCATTTCCTCCTTAACCTCTTTACCTATAACCGACTGAAAATCTCTTACAATAGTCGGGAAAGGATGCGGTCCCATAACTGAACCTAAAACATAGTGAGTGTCCTCTACTCTTGTTGTCCACTCTCTTAAAGCCTCGTTTACTGCATCCTTTAAGGTTTGTGTGCCTGTAGTAACAGGGTGAACCCTTGCACCCAAAAGCTCCATTCTGTAGCAGTTCAGTGCCTGACGTTCTGTATCGACCTTGCCCATATATATGTCACATTCCATACCCAGCAATGCCGCAACCGTTGCAGTTGCAACACCGTGCTGACCTGCACCTGTTTCTGCGATTACACGCTTTTTGCCCATTTTCTTGGCAAGTAAAATCTGACCTAAGCAGTTATTGATTTTGTGAGAGCCTGTGTGATTTAAGTCCTCTCTCTTTAGGTAAATCTTTGCACCGCCTAAATCCTTTGTCATTTTCTCTGCATAATAAAGCAAGGACGGTCTTCCTGCATATTCTCTCATTAATGTTTTAACTTCTTCAATAAACTGAGGATCATTTTTGTAATAATCGTAAGCCTTTTCAAGCTCAATTACTGCGTTCATCAAGGTTTCGGGAATAAACTGTCCGCCGTGAATACCGAATTTTCCTTTTGACATTTTACATTCTCCTAACTATATCAATTACTTCTCTTACTTTTTTTCTGTCCTTATAGCCGCCAGTTTCAACAGACGAGCTTAAATCTACTGCATATGGATTTACGGTTTCTATAGCCTGCTTAATATTCTCAGCACTTAAACCTCCTGCAAGGAAAAAGGGCTTTGAAGCATTTTTCGGAATCAGATTCCAGTTAAACCTCTGTCCTCCGCCACCGATTTTATCCTTGTATGCAGTATCAAGCAACAAATAGTCGCAATCTAAATTTTCTGCCTCTGTTATATCATTTGCATTTTTAACATGAACAGCTTTTATTATAGGGATTTTTACATTTTTTGCAAGTGCATTTATATAATCATTGTCCTCATGACCGTGGAGCTGGACTAAATCAATAATACCCTCACTGCAAATATTCCGGATAAATTCAACAGGTTCATCCACAAAAACTCCCACTGCTTTTATATCAGGGTTGAGCTTTTGGGATAAAGCTTTTGCATTTTCAACGGTTACCTGTCTGCGGAATTTGTTTTGAACGCTCATAATAAATCCCACGTAATCAGGTAAAAGCTCATTGACAATTTCTATATCCTCAATCCTTTGCATACCGCAAATTTTAATCCTGCTCATATTACATTCCCGCCGTTCAGTTTACAAAGGGCTTCCGTTTTATCCTCTGCACGCATTAAGGTTTCGCCGATTAAAACTGCGTCAACATTGTTTTCTTTCAGCTCTTTAATATCATCAGCTGTAGAAATACCGCTTTCTGCTACAAAGATAATATCCTCAGGCACCTTACCCCTTAGGTTTTTACAGGTGTTTATATCAACGGTAAAATCCTTTAGATTTCGGTTATTTACCCCTACAATTCTTGCTCCTGCTCTCAGGGCAATTTCAACCTCCTGCTCTGTGTGAGCCTCCACCAAAGCCGACAAGCCTAAGCTGT
Source organism: uncultured Clostridia bacterium (assembly GCA_945980035.1). Taxonomy (GTDB): domain Bacteria; phylum Bacillota; class Clostridia; order Oscillospirales; family Acutalibacteraceae; genus Ruminococcoides. Next base: position 11,704 of record CAMFQG010000022.1, on the reverse strand, counting down.
CACATACCTGTATCCATTCAGATATTGTCTTTTCATCAAGGATTGCACAGATTAAAAGCACAGCAGACGCACCAAGCAACTTGGCTTCGTAAATCTGATACACATCAACGGTAAAGTCCTTTCGCAATACAGGTATTGAAACTTCGCTTGCAATATCCTTTAAATAACGGTCACTGCCCATAAACCATCGTGGCTCTGTAAGGCAGGAAATTGCACTTGCTCCTGCCCTTTCGTAGTCCCTTGCGATTTCAAGATAGGGAAAGTCCTCTGCAATTACACCCTTTGAGGGTGAAGCCTTTTTAACCTCACAAATATAGGAAAGTCCACGCTTTTTCAAAGCCTTTTCAAAGGGGAATCCTGTGTTGCTGTTTAACTTTTCAGCCTGTGCCTTTATTGTTTCAAGGGGTACGGCTTTTTTTATTTCTTCGTAACGCTCTATATTAGCCTGAGCAATAGTTTCTAAAATCATATTTACCTCGTAATTATTGGTTGGAAAGCTTAATAAACTCTTCCATTTTCTGTAGTGCCTTTCCGCTGTCAATCATTTCTGCGGCAATCTTAACGCCCTCTTCTATAGACTTGGCTTTACCACCAACATAAATACCCATTGCGGAATTAAGCAAAACTATGTCACGTTTTCCGCCTTTCAGCTGACCTTTTAAAATCCTTTTTGTAATCTCTGCGTTTTCCTGTCCGTCACCGCCTGTTAATTCTTCTTTCGGATAGGTTTTGAGTCCCACTTCCTCAGGGCTTATGGTGTATGTTTTAAACTCTCCGTTGTCAATTTCACATACCTTTGTTTCGCAGGTAACGGTAGCCTCGTCCATTCCGTCCATTCCGTAAATTACCAAGCCTCGTTTAACTCCAAGGTTTGACAGCACCCTTGCAAGAGGTTCCAAAAGCTCCTCTGAATACACTCCCATAACCTGCATATTTGCATTGGCAGGATTAGTAAGAGGGCCTAAAATATTGAACACAGTACGTAAGCCCATTTCTTTTCGTACAGGTCCCACGTACTTCATTGAGCTGTGATAGCCCTGTGCAAACATAAAGCAAATATCAGCTTTATCAAGAATTTTCGCTGACTTTTCAGGAGATATTGTTATATCCACACCTAAGCTTTCAAGGCAATCCGCCGCTCCTGATTTACTGCTCATAGAACGGTTGCCGTGCTTTGCAACTGCAACTCCTGCCGCAGAAATCACAAAGGCAGAGGTTGTGGAAATGTTAAATGTTCCTGTGCCGTCGCCGCCTGTACCCACAATATCCAAAACGTCCTTGTTTGGATTAATGTGCAGAGCCTTGTCACGCATAACACTTGCACAGGCTGTAATCTCGTCAATGGTTTCGCCCTTAATACGCAATGCCGTAAGAAATGCGGCAATCTGTGAATTTGTAGCATTTCCGCTCATTACTTCGTCCATTACCTGAGTGGCTTCATCATATGTTAAGTTTTCTGATAATACTAATTTTTTTGTAGCTTCTGTAATCATTTTACTTTACCTCCTGCAAAAAGTTTTTAATCATTGTTATACCGTCTGATGTTAAAATTGATTCGGGATGGAACTGCAGGCCGTATATTTCATAGTCACGATGCTTTACCGCCATTATTTCACCCATACTGTCCGTTGCAGTTACAATCAGGCACTGCGGTATTGTCTGTCGCTTAGCAATTAAACTGTGGTATCTTGCCCCTGTAATAACCTTAGGCATACCTTTAAAAATCTTACAATCATTATCAACGGTAATGTCGCTTTTCTTGCCGTGCATAAGCTTGATTGCGTGTGTTATCTCAGCACCGAACACCTCGCAAATCGCCTGATGTCCAAGGCAAACACCTAAAATCGGATATTCTCCCTTTAGCTCTCTTATAACACTTTCACATACCCCTGCGTCCTTTGGATAGCCGGGGCCCGGTGACAGGATAATGTGGTCAGGATTTAATGCCCGTATTTCATCAACTGTTATGGCGTCATTTCTTACTACCCTTATGTCAGGCTCTATGCTTCCGCAAAATTGCAGAAGGTTGTAGGTAAAGCTGTCGTAATTGTCTATAAGCAAAATCATAAATCCTCTACCTCCCCTGCATTTTTGATAGCATTCATAACCGCCAAGGCCTTGTTGTAGGTTTCCTCGTATTCAAGCTCAGGTACTGAATCGGCAACGATTCCTGCGCCTGCCTGAACATATACCTTTTCATTTCTTTTTACAGCCATACGGATTGCAATACAGGTGTCAAGATTACCGTTAAAATCAATATAGCCGATTGCTCCGCCGTAAACTCCGCGAGGTGTTTTTTCAAGCTCATCTATAATCTGACAGGCTCTGATTTTCGGTGCTCCTGAAAGTGTACCGGCAGGCAAGAGCGACTTTATGGCATCAAATGCGTCCAAGCCGTCCTTGATAGTACCCTCAACCTCAGAGCAAATGTGCATAATCTTTGAAAATCGTAAAACTTTCTGATACTCAGTAACCTTTACGGAATTGAATTTAGAAATCTTGCCTATATCATTTCTGCCTAAATCCACAAGCATATTGTGTTCCGCAAGCTCCTTTTCGTCGTTAATAAGCTCCTTTTCAAGTGCTAAGTCCTCATCACGTGTTTTTCCGCGGGGACGTGAGCCTGCAATAGGAAATGTGCTTAAAGTACCCTCTTGGAGCTTAACCAAGGTTTCAGGTGACGCACACATAATTTCGTCGCCGTCAATATACATATATACCATATAGGGAGACGGATTTGTTGTTCGCAAAACACGGTAAGCATTTAACAGGCTCTGCTTGTAATGTGCTGAAAAACGTCTTGAAACAACACATTGAAAAATATCTCCATCAAAAATATAGTCCTTTGTTTTTTCAACCATTTTGCAAAACTCGTCTTTTGTAAAATTAGATTGAAACTCAACTTCGTTTTTCTCTGCTTCACATACAATGGGCTTTGCGTTTTTAATAATTCCTATGATTTCCTCAATATCATCACAAGCCTTTTTGTACTGTCTTTCAGGGTCATAGGTTTTCATATTTACAATTACGGTTATTTTTTCACGAAGGTGGTCGTAAGCTATAATTTTATCAAAGAGCATTAAATCAAAATCGTTTGCATCTCCGCTTTTGATTTTCAAAACAGGCTCTGCGACACCTATCATTGAATATCCGTAATAGCCTACAAGTCCTCCCGTAAAGGGCGGAACGCCCTCAAGCTTAGGAGTTTTGTAGTGGCTCATATATTCACGCAAATAAGCATATGGGTCGGTGGTTTTTATCTCGTCCTCACCCTCACCGGTGATAGTCAATATGCCGTCCTTGTATGAAATTTTAGCCTTTGGGTTAAAGCCGATAAAGGAATATCTTGCCCACTTTTCACCACCCTCGATACTTTCAAGAAGAAAGTACTTGTCATATGCTGTTGCAATTTTGCGAAGAAGGGTTATGGGAGTAGCAACATCGGCATAAATTTCCTTATACACCGGTATTACGTCATAATCCTTTACTAAGGTTTTTACCTTTTCAAACTTTGGAAGCATAATATCACCTACCTATAAAATTAATTGATAATTGACAATTGATAATGGATAATGAATGACGTGTAGAAAAATTCATATATAAATTCATTTCTGTTTAAACAAACATATCTTCGCGACCGGAATTTTCAATTTTCCATTTTCAATTTTCAATTAAAAAAACAGCTTTCATCCCACTAATGGGACAAAAGCTGATAACTTCTGCGGTACCACCCAAATTGACGTATAAACGCCCTCTCACCGTACTAACATACGTTGCCACAATAACGGTTGGCATCCGTCAGCGCCTACTCTGTAAAATTTCGGACTGCCCTCACAGGTCCATTCAACTCACTCTCCGCTATTGCCTTTCACCAGACGGCAACTCTCTGAAAACATCAAACGAATCTACTACTCCTGCTCACAGGTTTAGGGTAAATCTTAATTTGTGGTACTATTATATGCCTCTTATTTTGAAATGTCAAGAAAAATTTTTAGTATTTTAAAGCGTTAAAATAAATTTATAGAATTTTCTCTATTTTCTTTAGGTTGTCAATTTCGTAGGTTATTTTAAGGTCGCCTTTATTTTCCGTATGCTTTGGATTGTACCAACAGGTATCTATTCCTGCGTTGATACCGCCCTGTATATCGCTTGCAAGGGAATCGCCGATTATCAACACTTCACTTTTGTCTTTAATATTCAGTGTATCAAACACATACTTAAAAAATCCTAAATTCGGTTTTTCATAGCCTACATCCTCAGAAATGAAAATGCTGTCAAAAATCTTATTAAGTCCTGAGGCTTTCAGCTTCTTTGTCTGAGCAATTTTCGTGCCGTTTGTAACAGCTACGATAGTATATTTTCCCTTTTGACTAAGCAAAATTTCCTTTGCGTCCTTTACAAAGATGCAATAATCTCCAAGTGCTAATTGATATGCTTTGTTAAAGTCCTCTGCAACACCTGTGTCAATATTCATCAGTGTAAAAAACTCGTTAAATCTGCCGATTAAAACTTCAGGCTTTGTAAGCTCGTTTCTTGCTAAAGCGTCCCAGTATTTCACATTGATTTTTGAATATATCTGTATCATTTCATCGGTACACTCGCCCAGTTTAAACCTTTTAAACAGTTCTTTGATAGCACATCTTTCCGAAGCTACAAAATCCAAAATTGTACCGTCAATATCCCACAACAAGTATTTATACACATTTCCACAACCTTATACATTTAATGACCTTTTGCATTATAACACATTTTTCTATTGTATGAAAGATACCTTTGTGGTATAATTTAGTAAGAATTTATAACAATGGAGATATATTATGATATACAACAATATTTTAGAAGCTGTGGGGCATACTCCCATTATCAAGCTAAATCATATGGTCGATGACAGTATGGCTGATATTCTTGTAAAATTTGAGGGACTTAATGTTGGCGGTTCCATAAAAACAAGAACTGCCTTAAATATGATTGAGGATGCAGAAAGAAAAGGACTTATCAACAAGGATACTGTTATCGTGGAGCCTACCAGCGGTAATCAGGGAATCGGACTTTCCCTTATCGGTGCAGTTAAGGGCTACAAAACTATCATTGTAATGCCTGATTCTGTCAGTGAAGAAAGACGCAAGCTTGTAAATCACTACGGTGCTGAGGTTGTGCTTGTTCACGATGACGGTGACATTGGAAAGTGCATAGAGGGGTGCGTTGTGAAAGCACAGGAAATTGCTTCAGAATATCCCAACTCTTTCATTCCTCAACAGTTTGAAAACCCGGCTAACCCTATGGTTCACAAGCACCACACAGGTGTTGAAATTTTAGAGCAGGTTGCAGGAAATATTGACGGCTTTTGCTCCGGAATCGGCACAGGCGGTACTATTACAGGTATTGGCGAGGTGCTGAAAGCACAGAACCCCAACATTGAAATCTGGGCTGTTGAGCCTGAAAACGCCGCTATTCTTGCCGGCGGTACTGTGGGCACTCACTTGCAAATGGGAATCGGCGACGGACTTGTTCCGAAAATTTTAAACACTGAAATATACAGCGACATTTGTATTATTTCCGATGAAGAGGCTATCACAACCGCCAAGGACTTGGCAAGAAAAGAAGGGATAATGTGCGGTATATCAAGCGGTACAAATGTTGCCGCTGCAATAAAGCTTGCCAAAAAGCTTGGCAAGGGCAAAACAGTTGTCACAATTTTGCCTGACACAGCGGAGAGATATTTTTCAACTCCTCTGTTTTAACATACTGTATAACACACAAAAAAAGGACAAGCGGGAAATCCACTTGTCCTTAATTTTATTTTTTCAACGTAGGAATCGAAGATTTGTCGTATTCGTCCAAACGGTTGCCGTAGAGATAGTAATTAGTTTCCTTGACAATTACACCGGACAATGCTATTACCGCAATAAGGTTAGGAATAGCCATTAATGCGTTGAATATATCCGCTAAGCTCCATACAATATCCAGTGCCAGAACAGGTCCTACCAACAGCACAAACACAAAAACAAGCTTGTATGGTATCATACCCTTTCTGCCGAACAGGTATTCAACACAGCGTTCACCGTAATATGACCAGCCTAAAATTGTGGAATAAGCAAAAGCCACAATGCCTATTACAAGTACAGGTGTGCCGATAATAGGGATTTGCTCAAAGGCTTTGTATGTAAGGTCGCCGCCGTCACTTGCTGAAATATTAGGGTTCTTAATTATTGAGCTTACAAGCACAAGACCTGTCATCAAGCATACAACAACTGTATCCCAAAATGTACCTGTTGAAGAAATCATAGCCTGACGTACAGAATTTCTTGACTGTGCCGCAGATGCGACAATAGGAGCAGAACCCATACCGGATTCGTTGGAGAACAGACCTCTTGCAATACCGTGACGAGCGGCAATCATTATTGTAGAGCCTACAAAACCGCCTGCAGCCGACATTGGTGCAAATGCAGATTTGCAGATAAGAACGATTGCTTCTCCTAATACGTCAAAGTTCATAACAAGAACCGTGATACAGCCTAAAACATAGAAAACAGCCATAACAGGCACTAACAGCTCGCACACCTTAGAAATTGACTTAATACCGCCAAAAATTACCACTGCTGTTACTACAGAAACTACTGCGCCTACAATAATAGCGACAACTGAAACATTCTGTCCCAACAGTTCAACTGAACCTAAATCAAAAGTGTTGTTCATAATGCTTGAAATAGCATTAACCTGAACACCTGAGCCGATACCGAATGACGCAAGAACAGCAAAAGCGGCAAACAAAACGGCAAGGAGTTTGCCCAGCCACTTTATTTTTATTCCACGTTCAAGCGCAAACATTGCACCGCCTAACATTCTGCCGTCCTTTGTCTTAACACGGTACTTTACGGAAATAAGCGACTCGGCATATTTTGTAGCAATACCAAACACACCTGTAAGCCAGCACCACAAAACAGCACCGGGACCGCCTAATGCAATAGCAGTACCTACACCGATTATGTTGCCTGTACCGATAGTTGAAGCCAAGGCTGTAGCCAAAGCCTGAAAAGGACTTATATCTCCCGCTGAGTCAGGGTCCTTTGTAACAGACAGCTTAATAGCCTTAAAGGTTTTTCTCTGAATAAATTTTGTCCTAACGGTAATAAACAGGTGTGTTCCCAACAGCAGGATAATCATAAACCATCCCCAAAGGAAATCGTTACAACCTTTTATTACGTCATTGATAACCTCAAACATTTTCTTCCCCCTTAAGTTTTATTTATTCAATAAATTAATTACTTCTTTTAAATTAGCCGCCACAGAATATGTCATTGATAAAATCTCTTTATCAGGGCCGTCAAGGTCAGGCACCATTACGGTTTTGCACCCTGCACCGCTTGCTGAAATTATACCGTTTTTGCTGTCCTCAAGAGCAATACATTCACAGGGCATAAGCTCTAAGCTTTCAGCCGCCTTTAGGTAAATATCCGACTCTGGCTTACCCTTTTTTACCATTGAAGCACAGATAATTTTATCGAAATATTTATACAGTCCCACCTGCTTTAAATATTTTTCCGTTCTCTCCAAAGCGGTAGCTGTTGCGATAGCGGTTTTATAACCGTTATCTTTAAGATATTTCAGCAAATATTCTGCATATGGCTTTACGTCTATTCCCTTTTCGCTGATATATTTATCCATTAATTCTATGCGTTTATCGTGAACGGCATAATAGTCAAAATCCTCGCCAAAGTATCCCTTTAGCTTTTTAATAGCAAATACTCTCGCCATACTGCGGATTGACAAAGCGTGGTGCTTTTCCATTGGATAACCGTAAAAGTTAGCAGCCTCACACCAGAAACGCACGTACAGCTTTTCGGTATCGAGAACAACACCGTCCATATCAAAAATTACGCCTTTAATTTCCATAATAAACACCAATCTTCACTATTTTACAATAATTTTACTTAAAATTCAATTTCTTTTTTCCTTTGAAATTTATATTTACTAAAATAATGCCTATTGACACAAAAATCAACGCAAACAGGTATTCAATTCTCAGTATATCCTCGCCTAAAATTATTCCCGACCACATTGTGCCGAAAATAGGAATAAGCATTGTAAATACAGTTATTCTGCTTACAGGGTGATATTTCAGCAATGCCGTCCACAGCAGAAAGCTCAGGGCAGATACAAATGAAAGCCACAGTAAAATCATTACACCGTTAAGGTTTGCAGGGTTGATTTTTCCGCCTAATATAAAGCCTAAAATTAATAGGCAAGCACCGCCAAAGGTAAGCTGATAGGCGGTAGCTACAGTTGGCTCAATATTATTCATCAGCTTTTTAGTGATTACATTTCCTCCTGCTCCGCTGATTGCAGAAAGAAAAACGAATAAATCACCTATAAGTATTATGCTGTCAACAGACAAGGCTGAAAGATTTTGTATATTGATGAAAAATATACCGAAAAATCCAACAATACAACCGATAATTTTCGGGAAAGTCAACCTGTCAGACTTAAATAGAATGCCTGCAAGTATAACAGAAATCAATGAGGTTGTGCCTGTTATTATGGAGGTGTTTGTTGCTGTGGTAAAGCCTACGCCTATATAGGAAAATACGTACTGCAAAAACGTCTGCACAAGTCCCAAAAGTCCTATAGGTAATATCATCGACTTATTAAGTGCCATCTTTCTTTTATAAACAATTAATCCAAAGATAAGTACAATTATTCCCGCTGTAAAAAATCTTGCACCTGCAAACAACAGCTTTCCGCCAATGTCGTTTTCGGGAATACTGAAAGTAATATATCCAAGCTTTATAAAGGGAAAGGCTGTGCCCCACAACAGTGTACAGATTAATGCTCCAATATATGCAACGATCCTGTTCTTCAGTAACTTTTCCAAATTCACTCCGCCCTTAAACAATATGAAATCATTATACAATAATTGACAAAAGTCTGCAAGACAAAAAGGACTGTCGCTAAATATTTCAATTTGCAACAGTCCTTACAGGCATTATTTCTTAATGGTTTCTTCTATGTATTTTAGGAGAATATTTTTAATTGGCGGAGATAGATTTTCCGGAATACAATTCTTATGAAAAAACTTCAACTCATCAACTTCACTTTTCTGAGGCAATAAAGAGCCGGAATAATCTTTACAAATATAAACAATATCTATATTGGAAACCTCATCACCATTTGGATAAACATAGTGCAGTTCTTTACCGGAGAATACACCAAACAATTCAAGATTATTTGCAACTAATCCTGTTTCTTCCAACAGTTCTCTTTTTGCCGTATCTTCTACTTTTTCATCTAATTCAACAGAGCCACCGGCATATCCCCAACATTTGTTATCGCTTCTTTTTTGAAGCAATATTCTGCCCTGCCTATCCTCAACAATAACACTTGCACCGACTTGCAACAGCGGTGTGTGACCTACTATCTTTCTTAAATTAATTATATAGTCTGACATATATACCTCTTGTTTCTTACAACTTTTTCCGGAAATAAAAACGGCTATGGTTTTCCGGACAATTTTTAAGTTCCCCAAAAATTTCGTAACCGTATTTCAAATAGAACTCTTTGGCTTGAAAATCAAAAGTATCAAGATGAGCAAGATAACAACCTTTATCTCTTGCAATATTTTCAACATATTTTAATAGTTTTGAACCAATACCGGTGTTGCGATATTCTTCATCCACCCATAGAATATCAATATACAAAACATTCCAACAATACATTCTTGCAATACATCCTGCAATAATTTTTCCATTTTTATTAATAATCTTCTTATTTATATTATCAAATAATATCTCTTGTTTTGCAGGAACTTTTGAAATATTATACTCTACTAATTTGTCACAGATATAATCTTCATCATAAGTTTCACAATCATAAATCCTATATTCCATATCTCATTCTCCTTTTATACTTAAGTCCTGTAATAAATATGGGGTATTTCGGTATTTTAAAACGTGAGCAACGCCTCCCTTGTGTAAAGGGAGGTGGCAAAAATCTTGATTTTTGACGGAGGGATTGTGGACGGTAAATACAACATTTATGTAGCAAAAATATACCATTTTACAATCCCTCAGTCAGCTATCGCTGACAGCTCCCTTTACACAAGGGAGCCCACAAGCTTTATCCCCACTATTAACTACTTTATTATATCACAAAACAACAAAAAGTCAGCCATTACAGGACTATATCGTAAAGCTAAGGCGTTCCGATTTGGAACGCCTTTCTGAATGTTATTTAACTTTCACTTTACAGCTCAGCTTAACATTACCGTTTGTGGTTACTGTAATCTTTGCCGAGCCTTTCTTTTTAGCGGTTATTAAGCCTTTGTTGTTTACTTTAGCAATTTTCTTGTTGCTTGTTTTAAATTTAGCTTTGCCGACTTTACCGTTAATCTTTAACGTCAATTTTTCACCGACTTCAAGTGTAGCTTTCTTAGTGCTTAATGTGGGGTTAGCAACCGCTAAAGAAAACTTCTTAACAACATCATTATTACATACAGTAATGGTAGCTTTGCCTGCCTTAATGCCCTTTACTACTCCCTTTGAGTTAACAGTAGCAATCTTAGGATTTGAGATTGTAAAGGTAGTCTGACCGTTTGCGTTCTTTACAACAGCCTTAATTTTCAGCGTACCGTTTACAAAGACTTTTCCCTTATTCTTAGGCAAAGTAACTGTTGTTTTTATTATCAGTTTATTTGCCTTTCCCCTTGTATAATTGAAAACAATATCTGCGTCGTTCAAAGCTGAATTATCAGCTTCTATTGAAATTTCATTCCAGCTGTTCTCACTGCCCATATAATAAACATTGGAAAGCTTATTGCAATAATCAAATGCCCCTCGTCCTATGCTTGTCACACTTGATGGAATAACAATCTCAGCAAGCCTGTCACAATCGGAAAATGCCCATTTTCCTATAGTTTCAACTGTATCAGGCAGAATAACGCTTGTAAGCTTTGAGTTGCAGTAGAAAGCACTTTCTCCGATGCCTACAGTACCGCTTTTAATTACGATTTGCTGTGGAGATGCGCCCTTGAACTGATAAGCACATTTGCCTAAATATACAACGCCGTAGGGTTGGCTTTCAAACCAAAGGGTATTGTCAAAGGCACTCTCACCGATTTGAGTTACATTATCTGCACCTTTTATTGTTTTTAGGTTTTCACAATCAAAGAAAGCATAACTACCGATTTTTGTAACACTTTTCGGAATAGTAATTGTCTTTAGATTTTCACAACAGCTAAAGGCTCCCGAACCGATTCTGGTAACAGAATTACCTAAGCTAACTGTTGTCAAAGAAGTACAGCTGTCAAAGGCATTTGTGCCGATTTCCAAAATGCTGTCGGGAAGTATAACCTTCTCTAAATAATCACATTCATAAAAGGAATCGGAAGAAACAGCTATAACTCTGTGATTCTTTACAGTTTCAGGGATTTGGACAACACAGTTGCTACCCTCATATCCCCTGACCTTTGCTGTGCCGTCACTGTAAAATCTGTAGGTTATATCCCCTACAACCTCATCTGCGGTAGCTTCGTCAGAAGTAGCACCGCTGTAGGAAGAAGCAAAAACGTCATCAAGTGCATTTGCAAAAACAGTAGTGGGAGCTATGGAAAACATATTTATCACTAAAAGAACCGCAATAAAAAATGATATTCTTTTCATACAATCATCCCCTTATGTTAATTATATAAAATCACAAAAGGAATGTACTG
>CAMFQG010000021.1 GCA_945980035.1 uncultured Clostridia bacterium | reverse complement strand
GGCTCGTCAATAACCTTTCCGTCAACGGAAACAGTTTGCTTTTCAAAATCAATGTCAAGAGTCTGTCCCTCAGTAGCTATAACCCTTTTAATGATAGGATCGTCGTATTGAGCACCGTGGCTGATTACAACAATATCCCCATCCTTAGGAGTGTACATAAAGTTTGTAATAATAACCTTATCGCCACTTTTTAGAGTCTGTAACATTGACGGTCCGTTAACGTCAACCAACCTTACAAAAAAGGTAAGTAACACAACAACGATAGCTATAGCAAATATCATTGAGTGTACCCACTCATAAACGTAAGAAGTACCGTTTGATTTAATTAAATGCAAAGCCTTACCGCTTGATACAGTTTCCTTGTTATTACTTGCATTTTTATTAATTCTGTTTTCTTTAGACCTATTCTTTTCAATATTCATAGCAAGCACACCTTATATAAGCAAAAAGTCGAGAGCCTCGACACCCATTTCGAGAAGAAAAGTTGCTATATTCAAATCTTTCTTGCCCGACCGTTTTCGAGCAATTTTCAACAGAGCAAAAAAGGGACTTAATAGTCCCCTTAGTTTGCATTAGATTAATTCTTTAACCTTAGCAGCCTTACCAACACGGTTACGTAGATAATAAAGCTTAGCTCTTCTAACTTTACCGCGACGGATAACCTGCACGTCCTTAACATTAGGTGAGTGAACAGGGAAAACTCTTTCAACACCTACACCGTAAGCAACACGTCTTACTGTGAAAGTTTCAGCAACTCCTGAACCTTTCTTTGCGATAACTGTGCCTTCGAACATCTGGATTCTTTCTCTCTGACCTTCACGAATATTAACTGATACTTTTACTGTATCACCAATATTAAACTGCGGAAGCTCGTTCTTTAAAGAATCAGAAGCAATTGTTTTTAATGCGTCCATCTTTAATCCTCCTAAAAATTTCAGATATTCATGCAAAAATGCAGAGGACTATCCGCTTCAAATTGCGGCAAATGCCGTTTATTGAACCCCATTGCACAGCAACGGTATCCAAATGCCTAAATATAATACCACACTATTACAAAAATTGCAAGTATTTTTTTACTAAAAAGAAATTTATTTACTTATGTTCTCTAATTTTGTTAAATAATCTGTAAAGTAAGCGGGCAAATCAGAAGTAAATTCCATATATTTCTGGGTACGTGGATGAATAAATCCTATTTTTCGTGCGTGTAAACATTGACCTGTAAAATGTACTTTTTCTGACTTAACTCCATAAACATCATCACCTGATACAGGGTGTCCTAAATACGCCATATGCACCCTAATTTGATGTGTTCTGCCAGTTTCAAGAATACATCTGATATGTGTATATCCCTTATACCTCTTTATAACCTCATAATGCGTTACTGCATTTTTCGAGTTTTTTTCGGTAACAGTCATACGCTTTCTGTCTATATGGTGTCTGCCTATGGGAGCATCGACTGTTCCCTTGTCGCTTTTTAAATTTCCATAGACTACTGCTTCATATTCCCTTGTAAAGCTATGTTCCTTAATCTGCTCCGATAAAATTTTGTGAGCAAAATCATTTTTTGCTACAATTAACAGACCGCTTGTGTTTTTGTCAATTCTATGAACAATTCCCGGTCGCATAACGCCGTTAATTCCCGACAAGCTGTCACCGCAGTGATACAACAGAGCATTTACCAAGGTGCCTTCATAATTACCGGCAGCAGGATGAACTACCATACCCTTAGGCTTATTAACAACAAGTAAATCGTTATCCTCGTACATAATATCAAGAGAAATATTTTCAGCCTTTGCTTTATATTCTACCGGGTCAGGAATAGAAACTGTAATTAAATCACCTTGTCTAAGCTTATAATTTTTTGTTGTGATACTGTTATTTACTAAAACATTTTTAGATTCAATTAAATTTACCACAGCATTTCGTGTAGTATTTTCTATAGAATTAGATAAAAACTTATCAATTCTCTCCCCTACACCTAAATTATCTATTTGAAAGCTGTACTCAGTCATTTTTAGATTTTTCCTTTTTACAAAAATCTGAAACAAATACTATATAGATAACCAAAATAATCGCACCGATTGTAATGCAATAATCAGCAAAGTTGCAAACAGGAGGAAAAAAGCTAATACTAAGATAGTCAACTACATATCCAAGAAAAATCCTGTCAATCAGATTTCCTATTCCTCCGCCTATTATCAATACAACTGATGTTAAAAACAGTTTGCTGTCAATTTTCTTTTTAAACAAAGTGTATATTAAAAAAACAGTTATAAGAACAGTAAATGTAATGAAAATCCACCTGGCATCTGCTAACATCCCAAAAGCTGCTCCCCTGTTCTCAACATAAGTCAGATTGAAGAAATTTGGAATAACCTCAGTGGGGCTTGTCTTATCCAAAAAGTTCACAACCAAATATTTTAGCAGTTGGTCAACTATTGCTACTAAAGCAGCCAATCCTAAAACTATATATGGCATAACATCACTCCATATAATACAAATCGGTGTATCAATTAAGCTACACCGATAATGTATAATAATTATTCTAAAATTTTACAGCATCGGTCACAAAGTGTAGGATGAACATGATTCATACCAACAGTTCTGCTGATAGACCAACATCTTTCACACTTTTCACCCTCAGCCTTTTCTACAGATATTTTAAGGTCGCCGTCGCCTTCTAATATTTCAACCTCAGAAACGATTAGAGCAGGCTTTATTTCCTTGGAAATACTGTTTAAAAATTCTAAATATTCACCTGACGCAGTAAGAGTAACCTTTGCTTCAAGAGAACCTCTGATTGTTTTATCCTTAACCAATACTTCAATTTCTCTCTTAACGTCATCTCTTAGCTTGTGAATCTTATCCCAGGTATCCATAAATTGATCGGAAACCTCAAGACAAATCTTTTCAGGCATACTGTTGAATATAATTGACTCTACATCGTCAGTATCCTTGTGAGGCATATATTTCCAAATTTCATCAGAAGTATAAGCAAGAATTGGGCTGATCATTCTTGTCATAGCGTCAAGAATCATATAAATTGTTGTCTGTGCAGCTCTTCTTTCAAGACTGTCTTTCTTTTCGGTATAAAGTCTGTCCTTTAATACGTCAAGATAGAAGTTAGACATATCAACAACACAGAAGTTGTAAATGCTGTGATAAACCTGGTGGAATTCAAAGTTATCATAGGCGTTTGCAACCTTTTCAATAAGGTTATTTAATGTTTGAACTGCCCATTTATCAATTTCCATTAATTCATTTGGAGCAATCATATCCTCATTTGGATTGAAATCATCCAAATTGCCGAGAATGTATCTTGCGGTATTTCTGATTTTTCTGTAAGATTCAGAAATTTGTTTCAAAATATCGTTAGAAATATGAACATCGCTCTGATAGTCAGTTGATGCAACCCATAGTCTCAGCACATCTGCACCGTATTGCTTTGTTACATCCTGAGGGCTGATTCCATTACCGAGAGATTTACTCATTTTTCTTGACTCATCATCAAGAATCATACCATGAGTAAGAACAGTTTTGTAAGGTGCTGTGCCTGTAGTAGCTACAGCAGTCAATAATGATGACTGGAACCAACCTCTATACTGGTCGTTACCCTCTAAGTACAAATCAGCAGGATATGTTAAGTTTTCTCTTTTCTTAACTACAGCTGTATGGGAAGAACCACTGTCAAACCATACATCCATAATATCTTTTTCTTTCTCAAACTCAGCACAACCACACTTTTTACATACTGTACCCTCTGGGAGAATATCAGCAGCTGAGTGACTGTACCAAGCATTAGAGCCTTCTTTTTCAAACAAATCAGCAACAGCAAGCATTGCTTCTCTGTCAATGTGAGCCTCGCCACATTCTTTACAGAAGAAAATAGGAATTGGAACACCCCATTTTCTCTGACGAGAAATACACCAGTCTTTGCGTTCCTTTACCATTGATGTAATTCTGTCCTGACCCCAAGACGGAACCCATTTAACGCTGTTAATTGCCTCAACAGCTTTATCCTTGAAGTCATCAACTGAACAGAACCATTGGTCAGTTGCTCTGAACAGAATAGGAGTTTTACATCTCCAGCAGTGTGGATATTGGTGAATAATTTTCTTTAGTGCAAACAAACAATTATTTTCATCAAGATAAATTGCTATTTTCTTATTTGCATCATCAGTTGTCAATCCTGCAAACTGACCTGCTTCTTCAGTAAGCACACCGTTGGAATCCACAGGACAGATAACCGGAATTTCAGGATAGTTCTGACATACATTATAGTCGTCAACGCCGTGACCGGGAGCGGTATGAACACAACCGGTACCGCTTTCAAGAGTAACGTGTTCACCAACTATAACCAAAGATTCTCTGTCTAAGAAAGGATGAGCTGTTTTGATATATTCAAGCTCACTGCCTTTTACAGTGCCAACAACTTCATAGTCGGTAATTTCAGCAACCTGAAGAGCTGATTCATATAAATCAGTAGCCATAATCAGGTATTCATCACCTGTTTTGATGACAGAATATTCAAATCTCGGACCAACACAAATAGCAACATTTGCAGGCAATGTCCAAGTAGTTGTTGTCCAAATTACAAACTTAACCTTTGACGGGTCAATTCCCATATTAGAGAAAACGCCCTTATCATCAGTTACGCTGAACTTAACATAAATAGAGTGGCAAGGATCTTCAGCATACTCAATTTCAGCCTCAGCAAGTGCAGTCTTACATTCAGGACACCAATAAACGGGCTTTAAGCCTTTATAGATGTATCCTTTAGTAGCCATTTCAGCAAATACTCTAATCTGCTCAGCCTCGAACTCGTGCTTTAAAGTGATATAAGGATTATCCCACTGTCCGATAATGCCTAATCTCTTAAATTGTGTGCGTTGATCGTCAATGTAACCGTTTACAAAATCCTCGCACATTTTTCTCAGCTCAACTATTGAAATCTCAGCTGAATTGCCAACTCCGGCTTTCTGACGAGCCTTTAGCTCAGTTGGTAATCCGTGAGTATCCCAACCCGGTACAAATGGTGCCTTAAAGCCTGCCATATTCTTCTGTCTTACAATAATATCCTTTAAGATTTTATTTAAAGCATGACCTAAGTGAATATTACCGTTAGCATATGGAGGGCCGTCATGCAAAATGTAGGTAGGTTTACCTTCATTTTTCTCCATTAGTTTTTCATAAATCTTATTATCTTCCCATCCCTGCAAGGTAACCGGTTCACTTTTAGGAAGTCCTGCCCTCATAGGGAAATCAGTTTTTGGAAGATTTAAAGTTGAATTATAATCTTGAGACATTGTTTTTACACTCCAAAAAATTAATTATTCAGCATCTACGTCGTAATTGTCACCAAATTTTAAATCTGCAAACTTTGATTCTTCAGAAGCAACAAATTCAACACTTTGAGAAACAACCTCTTTCTTAGCGGGCTCTGCTTCAACAGGAGTTTCCAAAACAGGCTTTTCTACAGGCTTACAATAATATCCTTTAAGATTTTATTTAAAGCATGACCTAAGTGAATATTACCGTTAGCATATGGAGGGCCGTCATGCAAAATGTAGGTAGGTTTACCTTCATTTTTCTCCATTAGTTTTTCATAAATCTTATTATCTTCCCATCCCTGCAAGGTAACCGGTTCACTTTTAGGAAGTCCTGCCCTCATAGGGAAATCAGTTTTTGGAAGATTTAAAGTTGAATTATAATCTTGAGACATTGTTTTTACACTCCAAAAAATTAATTATTCAGCATCTACGTCGTAATTGTCACCAAATTTTAAATCTGCAAACTTTGATTCTTCAGAAGCAACAAATTCAACACTTTGAGAAACAACCTCTTTCTTAGCGGGCTCTGCTTCAACAGGAGTTTCCAAAACAGGCTTTTCTACAGGCTTTTCTTCTACTGTTTTTGTAGGATACTGTTTGTCTAATTTTTGTTTTTCAACTGCAACAACAGCATCGGTAGGCAAATCCTCAATAGCTTTTAGATGACTGTTATATAGAGCTGAAAGCTCTTTTCTCAGCTGAGCAGCGTCTGCCTTCAGTTTTAGGTAAACTTCTTTCTGTTTAGCAGTAACTTCATTTGCTTCAAGCAACATTTTTTGAGCTTTAGCTTCTGCCTCTGCTACGATTGTTGCTGCCTGTGCATTTGATTCTTTAATAGTAGAATCAGCAACTCTCTGTGAAGCTAACAAGGCATTTCTTACAGTTTCCTCATCAGCACGGTACTGTTCAACTCTTGTAGCAAGAATGTCCATTTTTCTTACTAAATCAGATTTTTCTTTCTTTAACTGTTCAAAGGATACAATCACTTCATCAATAAAAGCGTCAACATCCTCGTCTCTGTAACCTCTGCCTTTTCTAAAAGTAACATTCTTAATTTCATCAACTGTTAACATAAAAACACTCCTAACTAAAATGTTTAATAGATAATTTTATACGGTTCTTTTTACTAAGACCGATTTGTCCTTCAACAATGTATTTACCGTAACCGCGTATAGAAATAACATCATTATCAATAACCTTGTGACTTACATTTTGATTTTGCAGGTAATTGCAAAACACTTTTCCGGAAAGAATCATCTCGCTGGTTCTTTGCCTGGAAAGATTTGTTATTGCAGCCACAATTACGTCTAATCTCATGGAACTGACTAAAAGCTGTAAATCTTGAAAATCCTGTTTTATTTCAAGATTTTTAGGTTTAGAATCTACAATCTTTACACCTACACGTCCGATTTTTGAAACCTGACTGACAACATAATTATAAATGTCGCTTTTTACAAAAACAACAGCACATCCGTCATTTACAATAATATCTCCAAGACTACTTCGCTCAATTCCTAAATTAATCAATGCTCCCAAAAAGTCCCTATGAGATAAAACGTCACAGGATCTATATATAAAATATACAGGCCTAATAGGAAACTCATCGTTATTAACATCATCAGGAGAAGAACAAAGCACAGTTCTTGAAGCATTATCATAACCGCCGTAAAAGGTGATATTAGTGTCACTCCAACTTAAATGATCTTTAATTATGTAAGCTTCTCTCTCGTTTAAAAAGCCCATAAAACAAGGTGTTTTTCTTGTGCTTGACAGAAAAACTACATCGTCGGCTTTTGATAATAAAACCTTATCTTCCTTTGAATCAGAAATATACACCGCTGTTTTCTAATTCGTCAAGTAAATCGTCACCTGTTAAATCAACATTATTCGGTATAATAATAAATGTGCTTGACGCAACTCTCTTGATTTTACCTTTGTTTGCATAAGCAACACCGCTAAGGAAATCAATGATTCTTCTTGACATATCCTTGTTTGTTTCTTCAAGATTTAGCACAACGGTATGAGTCTTAACTAACTCATCAGCAATTGCACGAGTTTCCTCGCCAAATCTTTCAGGCTTAAAAATAGCAACCTGAAGCTTTGCGGTAGCGCTGATATTAACTACCTTATTGCGACGGGGTGAAGAGTTGTAAGGAACTACCTCCTCGAAGTCATCCACTGATTCTTCTTTTGCATAACCATACTCGTCGTAACCGTTATCGAACTCATCCTCAGGAGCGTCCCATAGACGTTTAAACTTGTCCACAAATCCTGCCATAATATAAAATCCTCCAAAATTTATTTTGTATAATCACGAGCGCCAAATAAAGAAGAACCTACTCTAACCATATTTGCACCCATTAAAATTGCTTCGTAATAATCTGAAGACATACCCATCGACAGTATATCCATAGATACATTATCTAATTTTTTGTCCGATATGTCAATAAATAATTTGTTAACTTTATTAAAATATTCAGAAATTTCTTGTGAATTTTCACTAATTGGCGGAATTGTCATCAATCCGCTGACTGAAATATTATCAAAATCCTT
The DNA here is from genome assembly GCA_945980035.1 of uncultured Clostridia bacterium. GTDB lineage: Bacteria > Bacillota > Clostridia > Oscillospirales > Acutalibacteraceae > Ruminococcoides. The sequence continues at coordinate 10,995 of CAMFQG010000021.1, read as the reverse complement.
GATTTCGTCTATTAATTCATAAGTTGATTCCGGTAAAACTCCGCTTTTGTTTTCTTCTCTGCCGATATTAACTTCAACAAGAATTTTTGTGTTTACGTTTTTATTTATAGATTGTTTTGAAATTTCTTTAGCTAATTTAACGGAATCAACAGACTGAATCAAATCAACCTTACCTACAATTTGTTTAACCTTGTTTGATTGCAAATGTCCGATAAATTGCAGTGAGCATTTGTCAAGATTATAATCATCATATTTTGAAAGTAATTCCTGTACTTTGTTTTCACCTATATACTCAAGTCCAAGTGAAACAGCATAATTTATAACCTGTACGTCAACAGTTTTTGTGGCAGCAAGAAATTTAATGTCTTCTCTTGATTTACCTACCTTCTGTGCAGCTTCTGAGATTCTCTCATTTATTAAATTGTAATTATATTCTACGTCACGCAACAACTTTTCCATCATAAAGATTATCTCCTTTTATAACAACTTGATCGTACAGTTGAACGGTTTTACCGTTAAACAGCACTCCATCCTCAGGGGTAGGATTACAAAGAACGTACTGATTTGTTGAATATACTATAGATATTTCTTTAAACACAAGCTCCGAACCGTAAAGCACGTAAACACCTTGTACTTTTTTACGCTTTTCAACAGTTTCGCCGTTTTTCTTTTCAACTGTTTTTGTTACATAGTCCTCGTGCAAAGCACGTTTGGATACTTTAAGACCTGAGTAATTCAGAGTACTTATATTAACATTTTCCTGCCTTATGCCGGCCATATCCTGATTCATATAGTCACAAGCCAATACTAATACTGCACCGGAGTTTTTGGAATTTTGATTAATTGAGTAAATTCTGCTTTCAATACTTTCCTTTGAAACGAAAGGAAGTGTAACCTTAACTTTCTCATCAGATCCGTACATTTTGGAAAGCTTAATGGCTTCATACTTATCAATCTGACAAACTACATACCAAACCGGATTAGAAATAACCTTACCGACTACATTGCTGTTAACCTTAGATTCTTTAACTTTTTTAAGATCCTTAACAGTTAAGTCTTTCACTTTGTCATACTTTAGAGCGTTTTCATAACCGTCTGCTTCGGATACATAATAGCCTGCTTTATCGGTTGTTACAGAACCGATGCTATTTGAGCAACTGTTAATCAATGATTGCTTTTCGCTCTCAAGCTGGCTGATTTTTGCTTTAAAGCCCTTTGCCTGCCCGGTAACAATTTGTCTTTGATTAATATAATAGAGTGATTTATCAATAGCTTTCTTACTATCTGTAAAATCACATTTATTAGAGTAATCCAACAAATCAATGATACTGTCGTTAATCAGATTGTTCACAGAGTCAAGACCGACGCTGTCTTTGAAATTTGAATTGCTTAGGGTTTTCAGATTATCTATTTCTTCTTCTATCTCTTTAATTCTTCTGATATAAACCGCATCATTTTCGTTGCTGTAAACATCAGCAATAGTCTGACCTACACTGACATTGTCGCCGTCATTTACATTGAAAGACAGCACTCCGTTGTTATTATTGTAAAGATATGATTCATCTCTGACAATAAAGCAATCGGCATTTATTACATCGGGATCAGATACTTTAACAACTACTTCTGTTTCTATTGAACTGCCAAAGTTTGCGTTAATAAACAAAAATCCAACATAAGCCACTAACGCAACTACTAAAATTGAAATAAGTATTCGTTTGAATAGTAAATTATCCATTAAAAAAATCCTTCTTATTTATAATATCAACAGCCACATCAACAATCTCTTGTGAAGATGTGTAACGGTCAATATATATCCAATTAATGTTTTTATTTCGTCTAAACCATGTCAACTGCCTTTTAGCATAACGGCGAGTTTCCATTTTAAGCTTATCTATACATTCATCGAGAGAAGCTTCATTATTGATATATGGTATCAATTCCTTATATCCTATAGCCTTGATAGCTGTTGCTGATAAATCTAAATTTAATACTCCTTTAGTTTCCTCGATTAATCCGTTTTGAATCATCAAATCTACTCGTCTGTTAATTCTGTCATATAGAAACTGTCTGTCATTTGCATTCAAACCGATTAATAAGTAATCATATTTTGAACTTGTACTTTGACTGTTTATATTCTGCTCTGTTATTGTTTTGCCTGTTACCTTGTAAAACTCTATTGCTCTTACAATTCTTCTTAGATTTCTCTGCTGTGACAATTTCACATAGGAATCATAGTCAATTTTTAAAAGCATATCAAGCAGATAATCTATGCCTTTAGTTTCTGCAAGGTTATATAGCTCGTCACGAATCTTCTCGTCACTGCTGTCATCGGTAAAATTAATACCGTTAATCAGTGAATCGATATATAAACCTGTACCGCCACAAATTATGGGAGTTTTATTTCTTGAAAGTATATCTGTAATCGCTTTTTCCGCATCTAATACGTACTCTCCTACAGAATAGGTTTCCATAGGATCAAGAAAATCCATAAGATGGTGCTTAACTTTGCACATTTCCTCAACAGTAGGCTTGGCGGTAGCAATATTCATACCTTTGTAAATCTGCATACTGTCGGCAGAAATAATCTCACCGTTATATCTTTTTGCAAGCTCAATGGAAAGCCCTGTTTTACCTGAAGCAGTAGGACCAAGAATCACAATTATTTTATTATTAACCATATTATCTACCAAATTGTTTTTCAAGCTCATACTTAGACAAAACAATACAAACAGGTCTGCCGTGAGGACAATATCTCAGCGTAGGATCTTCATCTAACTTGTTTGCAATATCAATGAGCTCTTCCCTTTTGCTGATATTTCCGCCTTTTATAGCAGCTCTGCAAGATATATTATGATATATCCAATCCATTTTTTCTGAACGAATATCACTTTTGTTTTGTGAGATATAAGAAGCCATTTCTATTACAGACGCTTCAATATCACTAAAACTTAAATATTGAGGTGCGCTTCGCACTAAAACAGTTCCGTTGCCGAAATCTTCGATTTCAAATGCACACTCTCTAAACATATCTAAATTATTGATTACTGCATCGTAATCAATTTTATTCAGTAAAACAGCAATAGGCTCAAGCAATATTTGAGAAAATCCTGCACCCTTGTCCTTTTTCAGCTTCTCATAAATCATTCTCTCGTGAGCAGCGTGCTTGTCAATAATTACAATTTCTTTATTATTTTTTTCAACAATGATATAAGTATTAAAAGCTTCACCTATGTATTTCAGCTCATTTTTAGGCTTTTCTATAAGAGGTTTTGGCTTTTCAACTTCATTAGGAATTGAATTGACTATATTAGTATCATCCGTTTTAGGTAAATTTTTTTCTATACTTTCATTTTTAAGTTGAGATACAAACGCACTTTTTCTTTCGTTATGATTAATAGCTTCTTTAGAATACACATCAAAAGGATTGTTAGTATCAAACACAGCATTATTCAAATCAATAGAGGAATCCTTTTTGGGAAACAGCTTATCTAATTCTGCAATAGGATCGCTGTTATGTTGCGGTATTACTACAGGCTCTTTCTTAGGTTCAAATACAACGGTATTGCTGAATGAAAAAGGATTATTACTGCGATTGTGGGGAGTAATATTGTCACTTCTTTGACCGCCAAAGGTAATATTCTTTCTTTGGTCGGAATTATTCAAAGCTGTTTTTACTCCGTGATACAAAGCGTCATAAATAGGGCGTTCATTTAAAAAACGAACCTCGATTTTAGAAGGATGAACATTTACATCAACAGCTTCTAACGACATTGAAATATGCAGTACACAAGCAGGAAATTTGCCTACCATAATACTTCCCTTACAGGCTTCTTCAATAGCTACCATTGCAGTGCGGGATTTTACGTATCTGCCGTTGATAAAGAAATTTTGCATACTGCGGTTGGGCCGAGAATTAACAGGCTTTGAAATATAACCTTTTACTTCTATGCCGTTTAGTTCGTAATTCACAGGTAATAAGCCGTTTGCAAAATCTCTGCCGTAAACAGAATAAATTGCGGATTTTAGTTTAGAATCACCTGAGGTTTTTAAGGTCTGTTTTCCATCTCTGATAAAGGTAAATGAAATCTCAGGATGAGCCAGAGCTTCCTTATCCACAACATTGGCTACAGCATTACCCTCGGACACGTCTTTCTTTAAAAACTTCATACGAGCAGGAATATTGTAGAATAGATCCCTGATTATCAAGGTTGTGCCCACAGGGCAACCGGCATCATCTAAATTAATCTCTTCCCCACCTTCAATTTCATATACTGTACCTAATTCATCATCCTTATAACGAGATAAAATCTGTACTTTGGAAACTGAAGAAATTGAGGACAAAGCTTCCCCGCGAAAGCCTAATGTAGAGATACTGTCTAAATCATTCTCTATCTTAATTTTACTTGTTGCATGAGGCAAAAAGGCAACCCTTATATCGTCACGCATAATGCCGCAACCGTCGTCGGTTACTCTCATAAATGTGGTGCCGCCGTTCATAATTTCAACGGTAATGTTCTTTGCACCAGCATCAATAGAATTTTCTATAAGCTCCTTAATTGCAGAGGCAGGTCTTTCTACAACCTCACCTGCAGCAATTAAATCTGCTACGTGCTTATCAAGAACATTAATAACACCCATTTATTTCACCACCTTAGTTTAGCATATTTTTTAATTCATATAACAGATTCATTGATTCAATAGGAGTCAATGTGTTTAAGTCAATATTAGATAGCTTTTCAATTACTGACGAATTGCAGTTTGCAAGTAAGTTCATTTGAACATCTTGCTGAACATTATCGGATACTGATTCATACGGTCTGTTGTTGTCGCCTTTTCCTGATTCTAACTCAGCTAAAATTTCCTTAGCCCTCTTTATGATAGTATCCGGAATACCTGCGAGCTTAGCAACCTCAATACCGTAGCTGTCGTCAGCACCACCCGGTACGATGCGTCTTAAAAACGTAATATCGTCACCTTGCTTTTTAACAGCGATATTGTAGTTATTCACACCCTCGATAAACTTATCCATAACGGTCAATTCGTGATAATGTGTTGCAAACAGCGTTTTAGCGCCCAGCTTCTTTTTATCTACTACATATTCAAGTACAGCCCTTGCAATACTCATACCGTCAAAGGTAGAAGTACCTCTGCCTATTTCATCAAGAATAAGCAAAGATTTTCTTGTAGCATTGGTGACAATATGGGCTACTTCACTCATTTCAACCATAAATGTCGATTGTCCGGAAGCAAGGTCATCAGAAGCACCTACTCTTGTAAAAATGCTGTCAACAATTCCGATTTCCGCATAAGACGCAGGCACAAAGCTGCCAATCTGTGCCATAAGTACAATTAACGCAACCTGTCGCATATATGTAGATTTACCTGCCATATTTGGACCGGTAATAATTGAAACTCTGTTTGACGTACAATTCAAATTCACATCATTTGGAACAAAAGGAGCTTTCTTTAAAAGACATTCAACTACAGGGTGTCGGCTGTCCTTTAGAATAATATTATCAGATAGATTTACCTCAGGTCTTGTATATCTGTTATCTGATGCAACATTTGCAAGAGAAGTTATTACATCAAGTGTAGCAATAGCTTTAGCTGTATTTTGAATACGATTAAGATGAGTTGCAACCTCTTTTCTGATGTTGTCAAATATCTTATATTCAAGGGCAATCGCTCTGTCCTTTGCTCCCAAAATTCTTCCCTCAAGATTTTTTAAATCCTGAGTAATGTATCTCTCGCAATTTGTAAGAGTCTGTTTGCGAATATATGTATCCGGTACTAAATCCTTGTAAGAATTAGTAACCTCAATGTAATAGCCAAATACACGGTTATATCCAACCTTAAGCTTTGGAATACCGGTAATTTCTCGCTGTTCTGCTTCAATTTTTGACAGCAAACCGGTTGAGTTATTCATATCCGAGCTAAGCTGATCTAATTCTTGATTATAGCCCCTTTTGATTATTCCTCCCTCTTTTACAGAAAAAGGCGGTTCCTCAACAATAGCGTCATCAATTAAAGTATATACGTCCTGCAAAGTATCAAGATTGCTGTAAATCTGTCTGAAAAGATTTGATTTACAATCTTTAATCAATTCCTTTAGCTGTGGTAATTTTTCAAGAGCTGACGCTAATGATCTTAGCTCTCTGCCTTTTGCAGAGCCATAAACGATATTAGTCATCAATCTTTCCATATCAAAGATACCCACCAGCGCCTGAGAAATATCAAGTCTTAATACAGTATCATTTACAAGCTCTTCAATAGCACTTTGTCTGTTGATAATCGTAGTTACATTTAACAGAGGCTTTTCAACCCAGCTTCTGATCAATCGCTTACCCATAGAGGTTTTTGTGTGATCAAGAACCCACAAAAGAGAACCCTTTTTCTCTTTGTTAATCATGGTCTTTGTAAGCTCTAAATTACGTTGAGTATTAAAGTCAAGCTTCATAAACTGATTTTCATACACAAAATTAATCTTGTTTATACGTTCAAGACCGTTTTTTTGAGTAGAACGCAAGTAAGAAACCAGACCGCCCAAAGCAGAGATAATAATATTTTTATCTGAAATTAAACTATACTCATCATCATTGAACTGTTCTCTGACTATACTCTGACATTTAGAAATATTGAAATCTTCATCAGGGAGCATTTCAACAGTAGCGGACAGCTTGTCTTTTATAAAATCAGGAAGCTCTTTGATTTTAACTACATCACCGCCGATTAGAATTTCTCTTGGATTATAGCTTGAAAACTGACTTTTCAGTTTTTCTGCATAATCTTTACCTGAAATTTCAGTTACGTATAATTCCCCTGTAGAAATATCAGAAAAACAAATTCCTATTTTTTTCTTCTCGGAATATACACATGAAATGTAGTTGTTTCTTCCTTCATCAAGCATACTTGATTCAAGAACAGTACCCGGAGTAATTACACGAACAATATCCCTTTTTACAATTCCTTTTGTATCTGCGGGATTTTCCATTTGCTCGCAAATAGCTACTTTATACCCTTTTTGAACCAATCTTGCAATATAGCTTTCACAGCTATGATACGGTACTCCGCACATTGGTGCACGTTCTTCCAAACCGCAGTCACGACCGGTTAAGGTTAGCTCAAGCTCTTTAGAGGCAATCTTGGCGTCTTCAAAAAACATTTCATAAAAATCCCCAAGTCTAAAGAAAAGGATGCTGTCCTTGTTGTCTTCTTTAATTTTATAATACTGTTGCATCATTGGAGACAGCTGTGCCATTATCTCACCTCAAAAATACTTTCTTATTAGCCGCAACCACCGCAAGTTGCACAGCTGCCTGAGCAGGAAGCTGTATAATCAGTTGTTTCAGGGTCTTCACCCTGAGCGCAATTCTGTAAAATTGTCATTACTCTTGTGATAACCTGGTCAAACTCTTGTTTAGCTTCGTTATAATCAATCATATTCTTATTTGAAAAAATCTCAGCATAAACTTTTTGCATTTCATCGTTTAACTCTTTGATTTTATTTTCATCTTTTTCAGCTTTTTGAGTTTCGTTGTTTATGGAAAGTCTTTTAAGATTAAATTCCTGAATTAAGTTTTGCAACTCTTGGTCTGCGTCTGCATCCTTTTCAGCAGCTTTTAACTTAATGTAAGAAGTTTCTTCCTGAATCATCTTTCCTAATTCTCTTGTTTTCTCAATAATATCCATAATAATTCCTCCAATTAAATTACTTTACCTTTTAATATCCAATTACCAGCAGAGGTAATCTCAACATTTTGAAATGTGCCGATTAATTCTTCAGGTGCTTTTATTTCAACAATAACATTACCTGAGGTTCGTGCATTTAATATTCCGTCTTTACCCTTTGCTCCTTCAATTAAAACCTTTTGAGTAGTGCCCACCATAGACGCACATCTTTTGGAAGCAATCTCCTCCTGAACATCAAGTAATTCTCTAAACCATTTAGATTTTTCTTCAGCCGAAACAGGGTCGTCCATCTGTGCAGCAGGCGTTCCTACTCTTGGTGAATAAATAAAGGTAAACAGAGAAGTAAATTCTACTTCCTTGATTAATGAAAGTGTTTCCTTGAAATCCTCATAGGTTTCTCCGGGAAAACCTACTATAATATCACTTGTAAGTGAAACATCAGGTATTCGCTTTTTGGCATAATTTACTATTTCAAGGTACTTCTTTCTGTCATAATGACGGTTCATTTCCTTTAAAATTCTATCTGAACCCGATTGAAAAGGCAAATGCAGATGCTTGCTGATATGTTTAGATTCAGCAATAACATCAATAAGCTCCTTTGTGCAATCCTTTGGGTGCGATGTCATAAATCTTAACCAATAGTCACCGTCTATGCTGTCAATCTCTTTTAAAAGCTCAGAAAAAGAACAGCTGTCCTTTAGATTTTTGCCATAAGAATTTACGTTTTGACCTAACAATGTAATATCCTTGAAGCCTGAATTTATCATTTCTTTAGCTTCAGTGATAATAATATCTTTTTCACGGCTTCTTTCTCTGCCTCTAACATAAGGCACTATACAATATGTGCAAAAATTATTGCATCCATACATTATAGGCAGCCAACCTTTTATATTACCGTCGCGTTTAACAGGGATACCCTCGTGTACTAAAGTATCGTCATTATCTCTTGTATAAACTCTTTTACCTGTGCTTAATGTTTTATACAGAAGCTCCGGAAATAAATGCAGAGCGTGAGTACCGAAAACAAGATTAACATAGGGAAAGCTTTTATACATTCTGTCGGCAATATGTTTTTGCTCCATCATACAACCGCACAATGCAATAACAGTGTTAGGATACTTTCGTTTTAAGTTTTTCAAAGCACCTACATTGCCGAATACCCTGTCCTCAGCGTGTTCCCTTACAGCACAAGTGTTAAATAAAATAACATCTGCATTATCAGGTTTGTCAGAAAATTCAAAACCGGCAATACTCAGCATACCCTTTATTCTCTCGCCGTCTGCAATATTCTGTTGACAGCCGTAAGTATGGATAAAAGCTACAGGCTTGTCCCCTCTTTTGCGATTATCCATAATCATTGAAATTAAGTTTAAATACTCGCTTTGAGTGGCATCAAAATCTATTAAAGTACTGTATTTTTCTTTCAATACATTACTACCCCTATCTTAATGTTATCCATAAAAGTATAGCACAAAATCTAATTATATACAATAGATTTTGTGCCATTTTTTGATTATTTATCAATATTTGCATAGGTAGTAGGAATATTACCTATGATAACAGTTTGAGCTACCTCATAATTTGTTTTATACACTTTTTCATTTGTGTATGTTGGACTCATAACAATAATTTTTGCAATTACAACAAGGTATATCCTGTGAATTGTTTGGTTAATGCCTGCTGATTCAAATTTATTCTTGATTTTACAGTTTACAGAGCCGGTTATCTTGAAATTAATAGTAACATCAGGGCCTGAATTATTAAGCATAGTAAGCTGTGTAAAAGCGCCTATCGGCAAAGTGAAATTATAATACTTTTCCTTATCAAGCTTTCTTTGTATTTCAAGCATTGATGTAGTCTTAACTCTGTTAATATTATAGGAATTAGTTGAAATAGCCTTTACATCACCGTTTTCAGCATAGTTAATTTTAGCAAGATCATCATAATTATAGTCTAATTTTTTCAAAACCTTTAGGACAGATTGATTAATTATTCTGTTTGAAATTGTTTTAGCCTGTTTCTGAATACATTTTTGTTCAAAAGGTGATATTTGAGTTTCAAAAACAATTATTAATATTATCAGCAAAATTCCTGTTAGCAATAAATATCTGCGAATTTTCTTAAAATTAATTTTATGTATAACGTGATAAAACAAGAAAACACCCCTTGAATATAATATCCAAGGGGTGGAAAAATGTTAAATTTTATTCTGAACAAATTGGACAGTCGGGATCACCGCAAGCACAGCCATCCTCACCAAAAAGACTTGAAAAGTCAAACTCTAAAGTGTTGCCACAATTTGGGCAAGGAATTTCACCCTCAAGAAGTGTATCCTCATCAACTACAATTTCAGCACCGCAATCAGGACACTTAACCTCATAATCGGGATTATCCTCCTCGTCAAAGTCGCAACAGTCCTCGTCACATTCATCGCAGTCGCAATCACATACATCACAGTAGAAATCCTCTTCAACTGAGGCTAAATCTTCGTCAATCTCATCAACCTGCAGACTTAACTCGTCATACAGCTCTTCAGTGTCAGTAACGGAAATTGCCATATCCTCAAGTAAATCAAGAATCTCGTTGATTACCTTAACTTCCGGCTTGCTTTCATCTAAAGAAAGGCCGTCAGCAAGACCTTTTATGTAAGCAATTTTTTCATTTAAAGTCATAACTACCTCTTAAGCTCTGCCTAAATACTCGCCTGTACGTGTATCAATCTGGATAACTTCACCCTCGTTAATAAATAGAGGAACCTTAACCTCAGCACCTGTTTCAACAGTAGCAGGTTTTGTAGCATTAGTAGCTGTGTTGCCTGCAAAGCCGGGATCTGTCTGAGTAACAGTTAACTCAACAAAGTTTGGTGGCTCAACACCGAAAACATTACCCTTGTAAGAAAGAATCTTACAAACCATATTTTCCTTTACAAACTTGAAGTTATCGCCTAATACAGAAGCGTTGATTGGAAGCTGTTCCCAAGTTTCTGTATCCATAAAGTAGTAAAGCTCACCGTCGTTGTAGCTATACTCCATATCTTTTCTCTCAATGAAAGCTGTTGGATACTTGTCGTTTGGGTTAAAAGTTTTTTCAACAACAGCACCTGTAATAACATTTCTTATTTTTGTTCTTACAAAAGCAGCACCTTTACCCGGTTTTACGTGCTGAAATTCGATAATGGAAACAACCTGTCCATCCATTTCGAATGTAACACCATTTCTGAAATCACCTGCAGAAATCATAAAAATACCTCCTAAAATTAATATCTGTCTCTTATACACATCTCCGAGCCCACGAGACGTAGAGGAA
>CAMFQG010000020.1 GCA_945980035.1 uncultured Clostridia bacterium | reverse complement strand
CTTTAGTTTTGACGGAGGGATTGTGGGCAAGAAATTTAACTTTTTGTAGCAATCATATACCCATTTTACAATCCCTCAGTCGGCTTCGCCGTCAGCTCCCTTTACACAAGGGAGCCTACAATTTATTTCAACTATTAATAAATAACCGATATAAATTAGGGACAGTTCGCTGAACTGTCCCTTAAATTTTACTCTTTTATTAATTTTTCAACTTCGTTGGCTGCTTCTTCCATACAGTCGCAGTCAAACATTTCAACTCTGCCTTGGTCAATAAGCGAAGCAAGGTCAGGGTTAATTGGCAGCTTTGCCAGCACCTTGGTGTTGTACTGTTCTGCGATTTCATCAATTTTGCTTTCACCGTAAATATGGTGCTTTTTTCCGCACTCGGGACACATAAAGTAGCTCATATTCTCAACGATGCCCAAAATCGGAATATTCATCATCTGTGCCATTTTTACAGCCTTGGCAACAATCATTGAAACAAGATCCTGAGGTGAAGTAACGATAACAATGCCGTCAACAGGAATACTTTGGAACACAGTTAATGCAACGTCACCTGTTCCGGGAGGCATATCCACAAACATAAAGTCCTCGTTTTCCCAGATTACGTCTGTCCAGAACTGCTTTACCGTGCCTGAAATAAGAGAACCTCTCCAGATAACAGGGTCGGTTTCGTTATTTAACAGCAGGTTAATTGACATTAAGTCTATGCCTGTTTCTGTGGTAACAGGATAAATTCCCTCTTCACTTCCCATTGCTCGTGAATGGATATTAAAAGCCTTTGGAATTGACGGACCTGTAATATCTGCATCCAAAACGGCAGTTTTATAGCCACGTCTATTCATCATCACCGCAAGGGTAGAGGTAACAAGGCTTTTGCCTACTCCGCCTTTGCCTGAAATAACTCCGATAACCTTTTTTACGGAGCTTTTTTCGTGTAGCTTTTCGTGTAAATCCTGTGGCTCTGTTCTGCTTGAACAGCTTTCCCCACAGCTTGAACAATCATGAGTGCATCCCATTTTTTATCATTCCTTTATTTTTAATAAATATTATTATTTTGCCACTATAGAGTTTATTAATTCGTCAACCTTGTCGCTGAGCTTGAAATACTCTGCTATCAAATTTTCGTCCTGGTCATCACACGGAACATCTCTTGGTGTAACTGCCACGATTTTTCTTGTTTTGTCAGGTGACTCAACAATTCGCTTAACATTCATATTTGTGTAAGAAGTATCGTTTGCATCCAATACGTAGATTGAAACAAGGTTTCCGTCACCGTTGTTTTCAAAGCTGTAGGTTTGATAATAGGTTACACAGTTACCTGTTTCAACCTTTGTAACACTACCTTTCCATTGGCTTGGAACGCTTACGGTATATGCCTTGCTGTTAAGGGGTACATTTGCCTGTGTTTCAGTTTCGGTTTCTGTTTCAGATTCAGAAGTGCTTTCCTCCTCTGTAGGAGCTGTGGTTTCTTCTGTCTGTGCAGTAGTTTCCTCAGTTTCATCTGCATAGTTAATGCCCCTGTTGTCAAAGTCCTCAATAGGACAGCCCTCAACACTCAGGCACAACTCCTCATCAAGCAACGGGTCAACAACATAGTAAATATAGCAATCCTGTGGCTGATTTAAAATTTGTGTTCTGATTTTTGAGCCTGTGCTTTGATAGAAGTACACATCCTCAGCCTGTGCAGGGATTGTTATTTCCCAAATATTTTCATATTCAGCGGACAGCTTGCAGGATTTTTCCTGAGTCTCACCGTCATATGAATAATAAACACTTACGTCACCGCCCCAATTATAGGCAGTTCCGTTAGTTTCCATAAGATATACATTTGAGTTAGGCTTGTCAAAATACAGAGTCATCTCCTGCTCAGTATCAGCAGGTGTAAACAGTCCGTTCATGGCACAAAAGCAAACAGCCGCACCAATTAACGCAACTACTCCAACGCAGATTGCGCAGATTATTGCTGTTTTCTTAGCCCTGCTCTTCTTTGGCTTTCTGTTACTGTTTCTTTCCGGCTCTTCATATTCGCTGTAGTCTTGGTATTCTTCCGGGTAGCTTTCTTCAAAATAATCATAGCTGTCCTCAACAAGCTCTTCTGTCAGGGGCACAGTTTCCTCATAAACTTCCTGAGCCTGAACAGGCTCTGTAGTTTCCTGATATTCCTGTTTTGGCTCTTGAAAAACAGGAACAACCTCACCGCAGACATAACAAACCTTATCGTTTTCGCTTAAATATGCACCGCAATTTGGACAGGAGCGTTTTTCTTTCATAAAAATCACCTTTTTACTAATTTTGTTTCCGTTTTTTAAAACTTCTATACTATAGGGTTGTCCTGGTTTACCGTGTTTTCCTGTGGAGTAGTATCAATCACTGTAGGCTCGGTTTTTGCCTCAGTCTCCGTAGGTGGCTCTGTGGCTACAGTGGTTGCCACTGTTGTAGGCACAGTAGTAGGCTCTATGGTTGGCTGAGTAGCTACAGTTGTATATACCGGGATTGTTACCACAGGCTGAGGATTATCCCCTTTAGTTTCTGTTTCGGTTTCCTTTGTTTCTACAGAAATAGTAGTTTCCTGAGTTTCCTCTGTGTTGTCCCTTTTGGAAAAGCTCAGCACAGTAAACAGTGTAACTATAATTATAATCAACACTACCGCACCGGAGCTGACTGCAATTATAACAGACTTCTTGCTATCATTGTGTTGCTTTTTGTCGTCTTTATTTTTAGGATTTGGCTTTTTTTCTTTTGGCTCCGCCGGGGGAATCGGATCGTCCTTTTCCTCACCAAAGCCGTCACCGTAATCTTCCTGTATATCTTTTTCTTCCGTATCTTCTAAAGCTTCTGTATTAAATGTATCCTGAGAGTTGTTATTCTGTTCCATCTTTATCCCTCGTTTCTCCGCAAAATACAATTTATATTTATGGTCATACCCTATAAATAATAGAACAGCGACCTGTTTTTGTCAAGTCGCTGTACTTAGTAAAAATTAAATTTACACTCTTAGAAAGTCAGGATTATTCCTCAGTTTCTTCTGTGTCTGTTTGGGGTTCTTCTTCAACATTGTTAATGTCAAAAACTACTTCGCCTCCGTCAACAAGGATTTCCTCGTCGTCTGCGGAATACTGGGGAGCTGTTGTTTCCTCAACTTCAGCTATTTCCTCTTCAATACCGCCTTCCAAAACCTCTTCAGCTTCTTCCTTAATCTCTACTGTTTCAAAACCGCTGATAAATGCGTAAGGAATACCGTAGCCTAAAGCAATAGAAGCCATTAAAGCTATTGTGGGATTTTCTGCCAAAAGACCGTTCAGCGGCATAAAAGGAAGAACGTATGCAAGAATGATGAACAGTGCAGGTAAATCCAGCACAACTAAAGTAACAACGCTTAATCTCTTTACGGTTTTTCCCTCGCCTACTCTTGTAGCGTAGAAAATCAGCAAACCAAATACCAACAATACTACAGCAGTAAGGGCATTTTTGACAATATCACTCTGTACAGCGGCAGAGTTGATAAAAGACAGGAAGAAAAATCCGCAAACTATGTAAGCGATAATCAAAAATGCAGAGAAAAATAAATTCACGTTATCTCTTGATGAGTTTTTCTTGTTCATTTTTTACCTCCAAAATCAACGGATAAGTCAATATCCGAAAGTTTAAGCAGATTATAAACCAACATTGTGACAGTTTTTTGATTATTTTGCCTTTGCAACCAGACAAACCCAGCCCTTGTCCTCATATTTTTCAATGATTTCAAAGTCGGAGCTGATAGCATTAATAACCTCGTCAGCTCTTGTGTCAATAATACCGCTCATTATGTAAACGGTGTCAGGATTCATAAATTCCTTAACACCCTTTGACAAAAACATTATAGCATCTGCAACGATATTTGCAACTATTAAATTATATTTTCCTGTAACTTTCTCGGTTAAATCTCCATTGATTGCGGTGAATCTGTCTGCTACATTATTAATTTGTGCATTTTCCACAGCAGTTTTTACAGCGGTTTGGTCAATGTCAACACCAACCGCACTGCCGGCACCTAAAAGCAGGGAAGCAATAGCAAGAATACCGCTGCCACAGCCTACGTCAAGAACAGTGTCTCCCTCTTTTAAATACCTTTCGATAGTTTCAAGGCAAAGACGGGTAGTTTCGTGATTGCCTGTACCAAAGGCAAGGCCCGGGTCAATATTCAGCACTACTCTGCCCTGTGAATCGTAATCGTCACGCCAGGAAGGGCGGATAAGGATTTTTTCTCCCACAGCCATTGGATTAAAGTATTTTTTCCAGTTGTTACGCCAATCCTCTTCAAGAGTAGTGTCGGTTTCTATATTATGCTTAATATTCTCGCTTGTATATCTTTCAGACAAAAAAGCCAAAGCCTCCGACGGATTTACGTCAGGCTCAAGATAAATATGCACATATGCCTTGTTTCTGTCCTTGCTGAGTAAATCCTCGTCTATCAAATCTATATGGGCAATTTCCTGTACTTCCTGCTCTAAAGCGGTGTAGTCCTCTATGTATATGCCGTAGGGCACAACCATATTGGCAATATCCGATGCCTTGTCAATGTCCTTGGCATCAACACAAATCTTAATTTCTGTCCACTGTGTCATATTAGTCACCAAACATACTCTTCAGCTTTTCTCTGAAGCTTTTTTGTTTTGCATAGTTTTTCTCTGAAAGCAGGCTTTCAAGGTTCTTTACAGCCGCTTTCTGTTTTTCGTTCATAGTTTTCGGCACTTCAATGTTCATTCTTACATACTGGTCGCCGTTGCCTCTGCCGTTAAGGTGAGGAATACCCTTGCCCTTTAGCTTGAAAACATCTCCGGGCTGTGTACCCTCGTGAACGGTGTAGCTTACCTTTCCGTACAGAGTAGGCACAACTACATTTGCACCCAAAGCCGCCTGAGCAAAGGTTATAGGCATCTCGCACCATACGTCGTCCCCACGTCTTTCAAAAACGTCGTGAGGCTTAACGCTGATATATACGTGCAAGTCACCTGCCGCACCGCCGTTTATACCGCTGTCACCGCGACCGCCGATATTAAGCATCTGACCGTCGGCAATACCTGCGGGAATTGTAACGTCTATCTTTTTAGTGGAACGGATACGGCCGTTACCGCCACAGCTTTTACAAGGGGTGTCAACAATCTTACCCTTGCCTCGACAGGCGTCACAGGCTCTCTGTGTCTGAACAACACCGAAAGGAGATCGCTGGCTGACGGTTACTCGACCGGCACCGCCGCAAGCTGTACAGGTTTTAGGGCTTGTGCCTTTCTGTGCACCAGTGCCGTGACAGTCATTACAGGTTAAAATATTATGATAAGAAATTGTTTTTTTACAGCCCTTTGCCGCTTCGTCAAGGGTAATTACAATCTTTGTATCAACGTCATTACCTCTTTGGGGAGCATTTGGATTATTACGTCTGCCGCCAAATCCTCCGAACCCGCCAAAAAAGCTGTTGAAAATATCGCCGATGTCAACCTCCTGTCCAAAGGGACTTCCGCCGCCTGCGTTAAAGTTAGGGTCAACTCCCGCATGGCCGAACTGGTCGTAACGGGCACGCTTTTGGCTGTCAGAAAGCACCTCGTAAGCCTCGTTTACTTCCTTAAACTTTTCCTCAGCAACCTTGTCGCCGGGGTGCAGGTCAGGGTGGTACTGTTTAGCACTTTTTCTGTATGCTTTTTTTATTTCATCCTCGGAAGCACCCTTTTGTACTCCCAACACTTCATAGTAATCTCTTTTTTCTGCCATAAAATCACCTTTTAATTAATTGATAATTGATAATGGATAATTGATAATGATGGACGTGTAGAAAAATTCATATATAAATAAACTTCAATTCCCGACCGAATTTATATTCCGCCTTTGGCGGAGATTTGTGATTATGGTCGGGCGGAAATGTTTTTGTTAAATCAAAGTTATCTGCTCGGAATGGATGCAACGTCACGTTGCCCCGACCGAATTTATAGTCCGCCAAAGGCGGTTTATGAATATTGTCGGGCAGAAAAGTGTTCTATCAGCAGATTCTATCTGCTCGACCTTTCATTATCCATTATCAATTATCCATTATCAATTAAACAAAAACGCCCAAAGTGGTGCAGGGTCACTGCACCACCTAAAGCATAATATTCAATTAGTTATCAGTTGCCCTCAACGTCTGTGAAATCTGCATCATATACGTTAGGATCGTTCTGTGGCTGTTGTCCCATATCCGGTGCCGGCTGTCCCTGAGGAGCGCCCTGTGGATTAGCCTGCTGATAAATCTTTGCAGATACCTCGTAGAGAGTTTTCTGTAAATCCTCTTTTGCGCCGTTGATAAGGGTAATGTCGTTCTTTGAGATTGCATCCTTAACAGCGGCAGCCTTTGAAGTTAAAGCGTCCTTGTCTGCCTGGTCAAGCTTATCGCCGTTTTCGTTTACAAGCTTTTCTGCCTGATAAGCCATCTGCTCAGCCTCGTTCTTTGCGTCAACCTCTTCTCTGCGCTTTTTATCCTCAGCGGCAAACTGCTCAGCCTCTTTAACAGCCTTGTCAATATCGTCCTTGCTCATATTTGAAGAAGAGCTGATTGTGATTTTCTGCTCTTTGCCTGTGCCTAAATCCTTAGCAGATACGTTAACGATACCGTTTGCGTCAATATCGAATGTAACCTCGATCTGCGGAACACCACGCATAGCAGGAGCGATTCCTGCAAGTGTGAACAGACCAAGCTGTTTGTTATCTCTTGCAAACTCACGCTCACCCTGTAGGACGTTGATTTCAACCTGTGTCTGGTTATCGGCAGCAGTTGAGAAAATCTGGCTCTTCTTAGTTGGGATAGTTGTGTTACGGTCGATAATCTTTGTCATAACACCGCCCATTGTTTCAACACCAAGGGATAGCGGAGTAACGTCAAGAAGCAACAAACCGTCAACCTCACCGCCTAATACACCTGCCTGAATTGCAGCACCGATTGCTACGCACTCGTCAGGGTTGATGCCCTTGAAAGGCTCTTTGCCGATTAGCTTTTTAACAGCTTCCTGTACAGCAGGGATTCTTGAAGAACCGCCAACCATTAATACCTTGTCAATTTCGGAAATCTGTAGGCCTGAGTCTGAAAGAGCTGAACGTACAGGGCCCATTGTAGCCTCTACAAGGTCTGCTGTAAGCTCGTCAAATTTTGCACGAGTAAGTGTTAAGTCCATATGCTTAGGACCTGTTGCGTCTGCTGTAATGAAAGGTAGGTTGATAGCTGATGTTGTAACGCCTGAAAGCTCGATTTTAGCCTTTTCAGCTGCGTCCTTTAATCTCTGCATAGCCATTTTGTCTGAGCTTAAATCTACACCCTCAGCTGTTTTGAATTCTGCAACCATCCAGTCGATAATTCTCTTGTCGAAGTCGTCGCCGCCTAAACGGTTGTTACCTGCTGTTGCAAGTACCTCTTGAACACCGTCGCCCATTTCGATAATTGAAACGTCGAAGGTACCGCCGCCTAAGTCATAAACCATAACCTTCTGGTCGTTTTCTTTGTCAACACCGTAGGAAAGTGCAGCAGCTGTAGGCTCGTTGATAATTCTCTTTACGTCAAGTCCTGCGATTTTGCCTGCGTCCTTTGTAGCCTGACGCTGTGCGTCTGTAAAGTAAGCAGGAACTGTAATAACAGCCTGTGTAACTGTTTCGCCTAAATATGCCTCAGCATCAGCCTTTAGCTTCTGCAAAATCATTGCTGAAATTTCCTGTGGTGTATAGCTTTTGTTGTCAATCTGCACCTTGTAAGCTGTACCCATTTCTCTTTTGATTGATGAAACTGTTTTGTCAGGGTTTGTGATAGCCTGACGTTTTGCAACCTGACCTACCATACGCTCGCCGTCTTTTGAGAAAGCAACTACGGAAGGAGTTGTTCTTGCGCCCTCTGCGTTAGCGATTACTACAGGCTCGCCACCCTCGATAACTGCAACACATGAGTTTGTTGTACCTAAATCTATACCTATTGTTTTTGCCATAATGAATTCCTCCAAAAAATTATTTTTATTTATTATTTATATTAATTGGTCTTAGTCGCAATTTGCAACCTGAACCATTGCGTGACGGATAATTTTGTCGCCGATTTTATATCCCTTTTGGAATACAGCGGAAATTTTGTTTTCCTCAAAATCCTCGCTTTCGATTTTTGCTACTGCGTTGTGAATATTAGGGTCAAAATCATCACCTACTTCACAGAAAGCCTCAACCTTTAGCTTATCAAGGGATGCTTTAAGCTGATTTCCCACAAGCTCAATGCCCTTTTTGAATTCCTCGGGAGCATCCTGCATATTCTGCAGAGCCAAGGTTATGCTGTCAGCCATTGGCAGGATTTCTTCAATAGCCTTTGCTGTGGCATCATTATATATTGAAAGCTTTTCGGCAGATGTTCTTTTGCGGTAGTTATCGTACTCTGCCATCAGTCGCAGTCTGCTTTCCTTTTCCTTTTCAAGGGCCTCTTCCAGCTCCTTGATTTTAATGTCCTTTTTATCCTTTTTCTCTTTTTTCTTCTTTTCGGGTTTCGTCTCTTTCTCTGTCTGTTCTTCTTTTACTTCTTCCTGTACTTCCTCCTGCTGTTCACAGGTATCCTTTTTAGTTTCTTCGCTCATACACTATCTTCCTTTCTGCTAAAGGTTATTTTTCGGTGGTAATAACGTCCTCAATAAGATACCCAACTGCCTGAGCTGTGTTTTCTACTACGGAAACCGCTTTTCTGTAATCAAATCTCAGCGGAGTAATTAAAGCTATTGTTCCTGCGCTTTGATTTCCGATAGTATATTTTGTAGCTATCAGAGAGTTGTTTTTTAACTCTGTCTGGGGATTTTCCCTACCGATATATATATTAGTACCGTCAGGTACATTACTCAGTAATTTTTCGTTGTTGCTGTTATTTGACAGATATTCAAGCAACGTCAGTGAGCTGAACAAATCGTTGTCACCGTGATGCAACAGCTTTGTTGCACCGCTGATATACACATTCACCGAGCAAGCTTCCTTGCAGGCATCCATAACCGCCATAAGCATATCCGCCATAAGCAGTGAAAGCTCACCGAAGGATGCGGCAAAGGTCTGAATAAAGGGTTGATTAATGTTAAACAGCGGTTCTCCCGCTAACCTTTCATTTAATGCTCTGTCAAAAAGGTCAAGCATTTCCGGGGTAATGTCAAAGTCGCACCGAAAAAGTCGGCTTTTTACCATACCCGATGAGGTTACAAGAACCATCATGGCGGTGTATCTGCCCGTTTGCACAAACTTTATTTTGCGAACTCTTATATCTTCACCGGCGGGGGTTGTTGCGATAGCCGTTGTGCCGGTAATCTCACAAAGCAGGTCGGATGCACCCTGTAAAATATGCTCGGGAGCGTCGGAGACCTTTTGGAGCCGATTTAAAATGTAGCTTTTTACCCGGTCGCTTAAAGGCTCACTGCCCATAAGGTTGTTTACGTAATATCTGTAGCCCATTTGTGTGGGAACTCTGCCGGCGGAGGTGTGGGGTTGCTTTAGCAATCCCAATGCGGTCAAATCAGCAAGCTCGTTTCTAATGGTAGCAGAGCTTACGTTAAAGCCCTCGTTTTTTTCAAGCATTTTGGAGCCTACAGGCTCTCCGTTGTTTATATAATTTTCAATAACAGCAGCGAGAATTTTTTGCTTTCGTTGAGCAATATCCATATTATCGCCTCTTTGTTCAAAAAATGAACCCTGTTTTGTAGATTAGCACTCTAACCTGTCGAGTGCTAATTGCTACATTTATAATTTAGCATTAAAGTCAGAAAAAGTCAATAGTAACTTGAAAAATTTTTAAAAATTTTAGATTTTACTCTGTTCTACCGCTGTTTTTTAAATAGTTTTCCTTATATTTTACCCACTGTTGTTGACTTTACCGTAAATGAAACATATAATTAGCTTAGAAAGAAGGTTTTTGTTATGGAACCAAATGTTTTAGATTTTGTTTATATTGCTCTTTGGGGGTTGCTTGCACTGTTCTGCATTATCTCTGCCCACAAATTTCACCCTATACTATATTTAATGGGCGGATTCTTTGTGTTTTTATGTGGCTGGTACTGTGTGAACGCTTTTACGGTGCTAAATCTTTTTGAGGGTGTTTACAACATTGTCTTTCGATGTGTAGCCTGTGGATTTTTGCTGGCAATTATTCTTGTATATTTAAAAATCCGAAAAAATAAAACACAATAATATCACACAACACAAGCTCCCTGAATAGTATGGCTTAGTATTTATCTCTGCATACTTTAGGGAGTTTTTTATTGTGGAATTTTTAACAGGTTTACTGTTTTGCTGCAGCGTCAGCTTTGACGGCTTTACCATTGGTTGCAGCTATGGACTGCGAAATTTCAGAGCGTCCTTTTATACAAATATTATAATAGGTTTGGTTTCTGCATTTTTTACTGCTCTTGCCCTTTTTTGCGGTAAATTGTTATTGCTTTTTGTTTCTCCTGATTTTGGAACGTATTTGGGGTTCGTTCTCCTGTTTCTTTTGGGAGCTTATACTATAATCTGTGGTTTTTTTGCAAAAAATACAAAAGAAAACGTAGATTTTTCACGAAAGATAAATTTCAAGGAAAGTCTTTTTATGGCTGTTGCCGTATCCATTGATGCTTTTAGCGCCTCTTTGGGTTACGGCGTGTCAGGCAACTCTTCTTTTCTCATACCTGTAGGGGTGGGATTGTGCCATTCTCTGTTTCTTTCCATAGGAGTTGTGCTTTCAAGAAAAGCCGCAAATCACTTTATTTTTTCTAAAAAGTTTTTGTCTTTTTTGTCGGGCATAATCATTATCGGAGTTGCGCTGTCCCGTTTGTTTTTGTAAAATGATATTGGTATCCACTATATGTTGTGGTTAGGTAACATTTTAGTAACTAATATAAAAATTTTTTCAATAAAATTGTGAAAAACACTTGCAATTTTGGAAATAAAGTGTTATTATCATTTGTACGTGACTACAATGTTTACCTATATTTTAAGGAGGTGGGACCAATGCCTAACATTAAATCAGCAAAAAAGCGTGTTAAGGTTATTGCTACAAAAACTGCTCGTAACAAAGAGATTAAATCTGCTCTGAAAACTGCTATTAAGAAGGCATACGTTGCTATTGAAACTAATGCTGACAATAAGGCTGAGGCAGTTAGTCTTGCTGTAAAGAAAATCGACCAGGCTGCGTCTAAGGGAATTATGCATAAGAACAAGGCTTCCCGTAGCAAAGCAAATCTTGCAAAGCGTCTGAACGCTTCTGCATAATTAATAACATGTGATTTAAAGGCAGGACTTTTGTTCTGCTTTTTTATTTGCTTATTTTTCTTGTTTTACAAAAAATTCTTTATTTTTTAATTGTATTTTGTTGACTTTTTTTGAAAAACTGTTATTATAGAAGTACAATAATTAGTTTCCAGGGAGGCATTATTATGGATAAAAACAAAAAAATCGGTTTGATTATTGCAATCGCTTCTGTTGTTGCTGCTGTCAGCGCAGCTTTGACTGCTTTTCTGATTGTAAAGGAAAAGAAAAAAAAGGATGACGAGGAGCTCACTCATTACTTAGAGTGTTCTATTGAATAATCAATAATTAAGGCACTGCTTTCGCAGTGCCTTTTTTGTTGGTTATTTTTTAATGGATAATTGATAATGAATATCCGGCAGACTGGTTCTGCTATCACAACACTTTTCCGCCTAACAGTAGGCTCCCTTGTGTAAAGGGAGCTGTCACGAAGTGACTGAGGGATTGTAAAAACAGTATATTATAGAGATAGAAAAGTATGTATCACTGCCCACAATCCCTCCGTCAAAAATCAACGATTTTTGCCACCTCCCTTTACACAAGGGAGGCAAAATTCTCCGCCAAAGGCGGACTATAGATACGGTCGGGCGGAAAAGTATTTTAATTAAATAAATCTATCTACTCGACCTTCATTTTCAATTTTCAATTTTCCATTTTCAATTAAGAAATTACCTCTTGTCCGCCCATATACGGCTGTAAAGCCTTTGGAATACTTACAGTGCCGTCAGCGTTAAGGTTGTTTTCCAGGAAAGCGATTAACATTCTGGGTGGTGCAACAACGGTGTTGTTGAGAGTGTGTGCAAAATATTTTCCGTCCTTGCCTTTTACTCTGATTTTCAATCTGCGAGCCTGTGCGTCACCAAGGTTAGAGCAAGAACCAACCTCAAAATACTTTTTCTGACGCGGTGACCAAGCCTCTACGTCAATGGAACGAACCTTTAAGTCAGCCAAATCACCGGAGCAACACTCAAGTGTACGAACAGGAATGTCAAGAGATCTGAACAAATCAACTGTGTTCTGCCACAGCTTGTCAAACCACATTTTGCTGTCCTCCGGCTTACAAACAACTATCATTTCCTGCTTTTCAAACTGGTGAATACGGTAAACGCCACGTTCTTCAATGCCGTGTGCGCCTTTTTCCTTTCTAAAGCAGGGAGAATAGCTTGTCAAAGTTTGAGGAAGGTCCTCTTCGGATACCATAGTGTCAATGAATTTACCGATCATACTGTGTTCGGAAGTACCGATTAGATATAAATCCTCGCCCTCGATTTTGTACATCATTGCGTCCATTTCCGCAAAGCTCATTACACCTGTTACAACATTTGAACGAATCATAAAGGGCGGCACGCAATAGGTAAAGCCACGATTAATCATAAAGTCACGGGCATATGAAATAACAGCGCTGTGAAGTCTTGCAATATCACCCATCAGATAATAGAAACCGTTACCTGCAACCTTTCTTGCTGAATCAAGGTCGATGCCGTTGAATTTTTCCATAATTTCTGTGTGATAGGGAACTTCAAAGTCAGGAACTACAGGCTCGCCAAAGCGTTCAACCTCTACATTTTCGCTGTCATCCTTGCCGATAGGAACCTGTGGGTCGATAATGTTGGGAATTACCATCATTATTTCTGTAACTTTCTTTGAAAGCTCTTCTTCCTTTGCCTCAAGCTGTGCCAATTCTTCGCCCTGTGCAGTTACCTGTGCTTTCAACTGTTCAGCCTCTTCCTTTTTGCCCTGTGCAAAAAGTCCGCCGATCTGTTTTGAAAGCTTATTTCTGTTTGCTCTCAGCTCGTCAGCCTTGCCCTTTGTTTCTCTGCTCTGTTTGTCAAGCTCAATTACTTCATCAACTAACGGAAGCTTGCTGTCCTGAAATTTGTTTTTAATGTTTTCTTTTAGAACCTCAGGGTTTTCTCTTAAAAATTTAATATCAATCATTGTTATTTCTCCTCTAATCTCTGTGCTAAATCTTTTAAGTCCTCATTTGAGTAAAACTCTATCTGCAAAAGTCCGCCCTTTTTGCCTTTCAGCGGAGCGATTGTTACTTTTTTGCCTAAATACTCGGTAAGGGTTTGTTCTACCATACTGAAATAGGATGCTTTCGGTTCTGTCGGTTGAGCTTTTGGGCTACTTTGTTTTTTCTTTGCCAGCTTTTCAACCTGTCTGACGGATAAGTCCTGATCTACAACACTCTTTGCTGTTTTTATCATCAACGCTTCATCGTCAAAGGAAAGCAACGCTCGTGCGTGGCCTGCACTGAGCTTTCCGTCCTTTACAAGTGCAGTTACTTCCTCAGGCAGATTTAGAAGTCGCAGTGTGTTTGCAACTGCTGACCTTGACTTGCCCACGGCCTTTGCTACCTGTTCTTGACTAAAGCTGTATTCGTCCATAAGACTTTTATAGCCTAAAGCCTCTTCAAAGGGGTTAAGATTTTCTCTCTGTAGGTTTTCAATAAGAGCAAGCTCCATTGTTTCTTCGTCTGTCAGCTCTCTTATTGTAACAGGTACTTCTGTAAGTCCTGCCATTCTGCAAGCGCGGTAACGTCGCTCACCTGCTACAATCTGATAACCTCCGCCGATTAACGGACGTACAAGGATTGGCTGAATTAATCCGTGTTCTCTTATGCTTTCGGCTAATTCCGTCAAAGCCTTTTCGTCAAATTCTTTACGTGGCTGGTTTCGGTTAGGCTCTAATTCCGATATTTTCAGCGTGACTGTGGCGTTTCTGTCCTCGGTGTCGTTTTCGATAAAAATCGCACCCAGACCTTTGCCCAGTCCTCCTCTTTTTTTACTCATTTTATCTCTCCTTGCTTACAATTTCTTTTGCAAGTTCTGTGTAAGCAACAGAACCTTTACAGGACTTGTCATAATAAATTACAGGCATTCCAAAGGACGGAGCCTCAGAAAGTCGGACGCCTCTTGGGATAACTGTCTTGAAAACCTTTCGAGGGAAGAATTTTTTAACCTCATCAACAACCTGCTGAGTCAGGTTAAGTCGTCCGTCAAACATTGTCAGCAAAACTCCCTCAATTTCAAGGCTTTCGTTGTATTGCCTTTTTACACGTCTGACGGTGTTCATAAGCTGTGACAATCCCTCAAGGGCGTAATATTCACACTGAATAGGCACCAAAATGCTGTCTGCAACAGTCAATGCGTTTGCCGTAATAAGTCCCAATGAGGGGGGACAGTCTATAATAATGTAATCGTAGTTGTACTTTATAGGCAAAATTGCGTTTTTAAGCCTTGCCTCCCTGCGTGGTAAATCCGCAATTTCAAGCTCTGCGGCTGCCAAATCCAAGGAGCTTGGCAGAATATGCAGATTTTTATATTGAGTTTCTACAAGACAGGCTTCCACCTTGTCACCGTCAACAAGTAAATTATATGTGGAGCTTGCAACTCCTCTTTTATCTATCGCCACACCGCTTGTTGCGTTGCCCTGTGGGTCAATATCAACAAGCAGGGTTCTTTTTCCCATTGCTCCCAAGCAGGCTGCAAGATTTACCGAGGTTGTGGTCTTGCCCACTCCGCCTTTCTGGTTAGCAACTGCAATAACTTTAGCCAAAAAATCACCTTTTATGCTTAATTTTCGTAAATACACAAAAATTATATCATAATTATAACAGAAATAAAAGAGTTTTCTTGCATAATATTCTGTTAATTATGTTTATTATGTTTCACGTGAAACAACTTTTCAAATTGATAAAACCGCCTTTGTTCAAGGCGGTTTTATTTATGTATCAAGTTCTTCCCTTGCAACTGCAAGCATCAGCTTAATGCGGTTTTCCTGGTTTACCTTTGGCGCACCCGGATCGTAGTCGATTGTAACAATATTTGCCTTTGGGTTGATTTCCTTAATCTTTCTGATTGCGCCCTTACCGTTAATGTGGTTTGGCAGGCAACCGAAAGGCTGGGTACAAACGATATTTCTGTAGCCTGTTTCTGCAAGCTCCAGCATTTCCGCAGTCAACAGCCAACCCTCACCCATTTTTGAGCCGTAGCCGATAACAGGCTTTACAAGCTCTTTAATATGGGTATATTTTCCCGGGGGAGTAAAGCCGTACTTTGCAGTATGCTCTATAATAATCTTTTCAAGGTCCTCAAGGTAATTGTAGAGCACCTTGCAGAACTTATACTTTAACTGACTTCCGCCGTAAAGCTTTATGTCCTCTATTCTGTTATCAACCTTAAACAGCGCAAAGCCTAAAATTCCCGGTACGTTTACCTCGCAATCCTGCTGAGCAAGGAATTTTTCAAGGTCGTTATTGGCAAGACGAGCATATTTTACGTAAATCTCGCCTACAATGCCAACCTTTACCTTTGGGGTTTTGTTAACCTTAATCTCCGAGAAATCTTTACAAATTTGGTCAATGTATAGATTCATCTCTCTGCGTCTGTAGCTTTCGCCCTTTGCAAAGTCGGCGGTAAGCTTATCGGTCCACTTGTCTATTACCTTTTTACAATCCCCTTTGTTTACTTCGTAAGGCATAATCTGGTTACGCAAAAGCATCAGAACATCTCCGTAAACAAGCCCTGCAAGGAAGCGTCGTACCAGCGGAACAGTAAGGCTAAAGCCCGGATTGCTCTCCATTCCCATAGACAGAGATATTACAGGCACCTGTGGAAAGCCTGCTCTCTTTAAAGCCTTTCTCAATAGAAAGATATAGTTACTTGCTCTGCAGCCGCCGCCTGTCTGCGTAATCATCAAGGCAACCTTGTTAACGTCATAATCTCCTGACTGTAAGGCATAGATAAACTGACCGATAACAAGCAACGCAGGGTAACAGGTATCGTTATGCACATACTTCAGTCCTGTTTGTGCAACCTCAGGACCGCACATATCCAAAAGCTCCATATTGTAGCCTGCGTGAATGAACACGTTTTTTATTATATCAAAATGAGTAGGGGACATAGCAGGAGCTAAAATTGTATAGCCCTCTTCTTTCATTTCCTTTGTAAATAAAAGTCGTCCGTTTTTATCGTACTTTAGTTCAGCCAAAACATAACCCCCTTTTTTACTCTCTGCCGATTGCAGACAACAGACTGCGAATACGGATTTTTACTGCACCAAGGTTTGTGATTTCGTCAATTTTAATCTGAGTGTATATTTTTCCGTTTTTCTCAAGAATTTCACGTACCTCGTCGGTTGTAATAGCATCAACTCCGCATCCAAAGGACACAAGCTGAATCAAATCCATATCCTTGCGAGTGCTTATGTACTTAGCTGCCGCATACAGTCTTGAATGATACGTCCACTGGTTCAGCACGTTTGTATGGAACTTCTCAACTCTACAGCTTACCACGTCCTCGCTGACAATGCTTACGTCAAAGCCCGAAATCAGCTTATCAATTCCGTGGTTTATCTCAGGGTCAACGTGATACGGTCTGCCTGACAGCACGATTATTTCTCTGCCGTTCTTTTCAGCCTCAGCGATAATCTCGTCACCGCGTTTTCTTACCTTATCAAAATACTTGTTATATTCTTCATATGCAGCCTTTGCCGCCGATTTAACCTCTTTAAGTGTCAAATCCTCAAAATAAGGCTTGAAATTCTCATATGCCTTCTTTGGAAAATCCTTTGGTCTGTGTATTCCAAGATAGGGCTTCAGGAAAGTAATATCTCTGATGCTCTTCATATTGTTCTTGATAACCTCAGGATAGTAAGCCACAACAGGACAGTTGTAGTGGTTATCGCCTAAACCCTCGTCAAGGTTATAGGACATACACGGATAGAAAATAGTATCTACTCCGCTGTCAATAAGGCTCTGCACGTGGCCGTGCATCAGCTTTGCAGGGAAACAAACGGTGTCGCTTGGAATAGTCTGCTGTCCCTTTTGGTAAATTTTACGGTTTGAGAAAGGCGAATGAACTACCTTAAAGCCCAAATCGGTAAAGAATCTCCACCAGAAGGGGAATAGCTCAAACATATTCAGTCCCATAGGAATACCGATTGTACCGCGTTTGCCCTCAACAGGCTCGTAAGAATTTAGTAAATCCAATTTATATGAAAATATGTTTCTGTCATTTGTAGGCGCTTTCTTTGTTATAGGACGTTCGCACCTGTTGCCGGCAATAAACTTCTTGCCGTTTGCAAAGGTGTTTATGGTTAAACGGCAGTTATTGTTACACATACCGCAGTTTGCAACCTTTATATCATGGGTAAAGCTGTCTAAATCCTCTTTTGTTGCAATAGCAGAGCCTTCCTCTTTGTCCTTGCTTTTTTCCATTGAGTAAAGAGCCGCACCGTATGCACCCATAAGTCCTGCAATATTACTGCGTACAACCTCAACTCCCATTTCCTGTTCAAATGCACGAAGCACCGCATTGTTAAGGAAGGTACCGCCCTGAACTACAACCTTTTTACCCAGCTCGTCAGGATTTGCCGCACGGATAACCTTATAAAGTGCATTCTTTACAACAGAAAGCGAAAGTCCTGCTGAAATATCCTCAATAGTAGCGCCGTCTTTTTGTGCCTGTTTTACTGAGGAATTCATAAACACTGTACAACGTGAGCCTAAATCTACAGGCTGTTTTGCAAACAATCCCTTTTCGGCAAATTCCTCAATGGAATATCCCAAGGCATTGGCAAAGGTCTGTAAAAAGCTTCCGCAGCCTGAGGAACAAGCCTCGTTTAAAAAGATATTATCTATTGTGCCGTTGTGAATTTTGAAGCACTTAATATCCTGACCGCCGATGTCTATAACAAATTCAACGTCAGGCATAAAATGCTTTGCCGCAGTAAAATGGGCAACGGTTTCTACAATACCGTAATCTACGGAAAAGGCATTCTTTATAATGTCCTCGCCGTAGCCTGTTACAGCAGATGATTTAATCTGTATATCAGGATTAATTTCATAAATTTCCTGCAAAAAGCTTTTAATAAGCTCTACAGGATTGCCCTTTGAAGGCATATATTTTGAAAAAAGCAGCTCGCATTTGTCGGATAAAACAACAGCTTTTACTGTAGTTGAGCCTGAGTCCATGCCCACATAAGCCTTTCCCTTGTAGTCTTTTAAATCCTTAGTTTTTACATAGGCCTTGTTATGACGTTCTATAAATTTATCGTAATCCTCTTTGCTTTCAAACAAAGGCGGATTAAATGCAAAATTGCCTGAGCCTCTGTAATTTTTAACCTTTGAAATAACCTGGTCAAAATCTATGGTCTTGTCTGCACACAGAGCAGCTCCGCAAGCTACATAGTACAGTGAATTTTCAGGACAAACGCCCTTTGTGTTTAAGGTTTCATCAAAGCTTTCTCTAAGCTGACTCATAAATGTCAGCGGTCCGCCTAAGTAAACAATATTTCCCTCAATTTCTCTGCCCTGTGCAAGTCCTGCAACAGTCTGGGAAACAACCGCATTGAAAATACTGCGTGCAATATCAGCCTTTCTTGCACCTTGGTTAAGCAAAGGCTGAATATCGGTTTTTGCAAATACACCGCAACGTGAGGCAATAGTATAAGTTTTTTCGTATTTCTTAGCAAGGTCGTCTAACTCTTCAAGAGGCACGTTAAGCAAGGTAGCCATCTGGTCAATAAATGCACCTGTACCGCCTGCACAGGTACCGTTCATTCTGACCTCAAGTCCGTTTGACAGAAATAAGATTTTCGCGTCCTCTCCGCCAAGTTCTATAATAACGTCAGTTCCCGGAATAAATGTATTTGCGGCAACTCTTGTTGCGTAAACCTCCTGTGCAAAGGTCACCCCGCAGCTTTCAGCCACACCCATACCTGCACTGCCGCTGATTGCACAAAGAGCATTTTCTACATTTGGCACTTCTTTGCGTACAACAGACAGTATTTCACCGATTTTCTCGGTAATCTGAGAGTAATGACGTTGATATGTGCTATATATTAATTTGTTCCCCTCATCAAGAACAACGCATTTTATTGTAGTAGAGCCTATGTCAAGACCTAACCTCATAAAACCTGTCTCTTATACACATCTGACGCTGCCGACGAAGGCTTAGGTGT
>CAMFQG010000019.1 GCA_945980035.1 uncultured Clostridia bacterium | reverse complement strand
ATCTTGTGATATATTTAATGTGTATATATATAATTATTTCTATGGAGGTTACATTATGGAACAGTATAAACAGGAATTTATAGAATTTATGGTTGATTGCCAGGTATTAAAATTCGGTGACTTTGTTACCAAAAGCGGAAGAAATACACCTTTCTTTATAAACACAGGATTTTATAGAACAGGTGCACAGCTAAAGCGTCTCGGTGAATATTACGCAAAGGCTATCAACGACAAGTTCTGTCTTGATTTTGACGTTTTATTCGGACCTGCCTACAAAGGTATTCCGCTGTCTGTAACTACTTCTGTTGCAATTAACTCTTTGTATGACAAAGACGTTAAGTATTGTTCTAACCGTAAAGAAATCAAGGACCACGGCGATAAAGGAATTTTGCTTGGAAGTCCTATTTCCGACGGTGACAAGGTGGTAATCATTGAAGATGTTACTACTGCCGGTACTTCTATTCAGGAAACCTTACCGATTATCAAGGCTCAGGGCGACGTTAATCCTATAGGACTTGTAGTATCTGTTGACCGTATGGAGAGAGGTCAGGGAACAAAGTCCGCCCTGACTGAAATTGAGGAAAACTTTAATCTTAAAACTACTGCTATCGTTACTATGGCTGAGGTAGTCGAGCATTTGTATAACAAAGAATATAAGGGCAGAGTAATAATTGATGATGAAATTATGACTGCTATCAATAAATATTATGAGCAGTACGGAGCAGAAAAGTAAAATATACCGACAGAGGTGTAGTTATGCAGGACAAAAATATACATAAGGGCCATAGGAAAAGAGTCAAGGATAATTTTCTTAAAAACGGCTTGGATAATTTTGAGGATCACCAAATACTTGAATTATTACTTTTCTATGCTTTGCCCCAACGTGACACAAATGAGCTTGCCCATAGATTAATAAGTAAATTTGGATCAATTTCTGCTGTGTTTGACGCTCCTGTCTGTGAGCTTACAAAATTTGGACTGTCCGACAACACCGTTACTTTATTAAAGCTGATTCCAGATATATCACGAATATATACTGTTGACCGGTGTGACAACGCTTCAAAAATAATTGATGTGAATAATTTATCTGAGTATTTTAAGGATAGATTTATAGGCAGAAATGTTGAATTTTTGTACCTGCTTTTGCTTGATACTAAGGGAAAAGAGGTATATAGCGGTGAAATATCAAAGGGATCTATAAATTCCACCGATGTGCCTACAAGAAAAATCGTGGAGCTATCTTTATTGTACAATGCAAAATATGTAGCTATCGCTCATAACCATTTAAGCGGATTTGCGTTGCCTTCAAAACAGGATTTGGTAACAACGCAAAATGTTTACAATGCGCTTAAGCTGATAAATGTCAGACTGATAGACCATATTATCATAGCTGAGAATGATTCCATTTCTTTAAAAGACAGTATGTATGGAACAGGTATTTTTGTTTCAGATTAATTGAATTATTTAACTGCGATTACGAAATAATAAGAGATAAAAACAATAAGTAAGTTTTAGAAAGGGGTTATAAATGGATCGTTTTAAATTAGTTGCCCCATATGCACCTACCGGCGACCAGCCACAGGCTATTAATGAAATTGTTAACAGCATAAATTCGGGCAATAAGCACCAAACCCTATTGGGTGTTACAGGTTCAGGTAAAACATTCACTATGGCTAATGTTATAGAGAAAGTTCAAAAACCCACTTTGATTCTTGCTCATAATAAAACGCTTGCGGCACAGCTCTGTTCTGAATTTCAGGCATTTTTCCCTAATAATGCTGTTGAATACTTCGTGTCCTATTATGATTATTACCAGCCTGAAGCCTATGTTCCCACAACAGACACCTATATTGAGAAAGACAGCTCTATTAATGATGAGATAGACAAGCTTCGTCATAGTGCTACACTGGCACTGTCCGAAAGACGAGATGTAATCATAGTGGCTTCTGTTTCCTGTATATACAGTCTCGGTAACCCTATTGATTACCGTAATATGGTTATTTCTCTGCGTCCGGGTATGGAAAAAAGCAGAAATGATTTAATTAAAAAGCTTGTTGAACTACAGTACGAAAGAAACGACGAAAATTTTACAAGAAACAAATTCAGAGTAAGAGGAGATACCTTGGAGATTTTTCCTGCCTCTTCAAATGACAGAGTAATAAGAGTAGAGTTTTTCGGTGATGAAATTGACAGAATTAGTGAGATTAATCCCTTAACAGGAGAGTTGCTTGGAACACTTCGTCATGCTGCAATTTATCCTGCTTCTCACTATATTGTATCAAGAGATAAACTGTTAGAATCGGTTGAAGAAATACGTCAGGAGCTTTCCAAGCAGGTAGCATTTTTTCAAGAGCAGGGTAAACTCCTTGAAGCACAGCGTATTGAACAACGTACAAATTACGATATTGATATGTTGTTGGAAACAGGCTTTTGCAGTGGAATTGAAAATTATTCAAGGATAATGTCAGGAAGAAAGCCCGGTTCAGCTCCTTATACATTGCTTGATTATTTTCCCGACGACTATCTACTGTTTGTTGATGAATCCCATGTTACATTGCCACAGGTACGCGGAATGTTTGCAGGAGACTATGCCAGAAAGAAAAGCCTTGTAGATTTTGGCTTTAGATTACCCTCTGTTTTTGATAACAGACCGTTAAATTTTGATGAGTTTTACGAGAGAATAAATCAAGTTTGTTTTGTGTCTGCAACACCGGGTGACCTGGAAAAAGAAAAAAGCACAGTTATTGCAGAACAGATAATCAGACCTACAGGGCTTCTTGACCCTGAGGTTTCCGTAAGACCTACCGAGGGACAGCTTGACGACTTGATTTCTGAGATAAATATTAGAGTAGCCAAAAATCAGAGAATCCTTGTTACTACATTAACTAAGAAAATGGCTGAGGATTTAACTACTTATTTTCTTGAAATGGGAATTAGAGTTAAATACCTACACCACGACATAGATACTGTTGAGCGTATGGAAATTATCCGTGATTTACGTCTTGGTGAATTTGATGTGCTTGTGGGTATCAATCTTTTAAGAGAAGGTCTTGATATTCCTGAGGTTTCTCTTGTAGCTATTTTAGATGCTGACAAAGAGGGATTTCTTCGCAGTGAACGCAGTCTTATACAGATTATCGGACGTGCTGCCCGAAATGCCGAGGGTACGGTAATAATGTACGCTGACAGCGTAACCCCTTCAATGAAAAATGCTATTACCGAAACAAACAGAAGACGTGAAATTCAGCAGGGCTATAATAAAGAAAACGGAATTATTCCAAAGACTATAATTAAAGAAGTTAATGAGTTGCTTGAAATATCTACTCATAATGACAACGAGTTCAAAAACATTAAACAGATGTCCAGAGCTCAACGTGAAGAGATGATTGCAAATCTTACTAAGGAAATGCGTGCGGCGGCTAAGCTTCTTGAATTTGAACACGCAGCATATTTAAGAGATAAAATTAAGAAATTAAGAGGTGAGAAGTAGTGCCTAAGAAAAAGGTTAGTGATTATAATGACGACAGTATTTCCTCATTAAGCGGTGCCGACAGAGTCAGAAAAAGGCCCTCCGTTATTTTCGGCTCCGACGGTATTGAGGGTTGCCAACATTCTGTTTTTGAGATTTTATCCAACTCTATAGATGAAGCAAGAGAGGGTTACGGTAAGCAAATTCAGGTGACACGTTATTCTGACGGTTCTTATGAAGTTGAGGACCACGGACGAGGAATACCTGTAGGATTTAATAAAAATGAAAATCGAATGAACTGGGAACTGCTGTTTTGCGAGATGTATGCAGGCGGTAAGTACAACAATAATGAGGGCGAAAGCTACGAATTTTCTCTTGGTTTAAACGGACTCGGTCTTTGCTCTACTCAGTATGCGTCGGAATATATGGATGTTGAGATTAAACGAGACGGATATAAATATTCTTTGCATTTTGAAAAAGGTGAGAATATTGGCGGATTAAAAAAAGAGGAGTATTCCAAAAAGGATACGGGTACTAAAATACATTGGAAGCCTGACTTGGAGGTTTTCACCGATATTGATGTAACCTCTGAATATTTCCTTGACATTATGAAACGTCAGGCTATCGTAAATGCAGGAGTAGAATTTGTTTTCAGAAATCAAAACGGAAGAAGCTTTGATGTTACCACCTTTAATTATGTTAACGGTATTGAAGACCATGTAAAAGAGGTTGTAGGAGAAGAGGGGTTAACCTCTGTGCAAACATGGGAAACCGAAAAAATGGTAAGAGATAGGGAAGATAAACCTGAATATAAATGCAAAATCGGTGTTTCTCTTGCATTTTCAAACAAGGTTAACCTGACTGAATATTACCACAATTCCAGTTGGCTTGAATATGGCGGTGCTCCTGAAAAAGCGGTAAAAAATGCTTTTGTATATATGATTGACAACTACTTAAAGCAAAACAATAAATATAATAAGACTGAAAGTAAAATCAACTTTAATGATGTTCAGGACTGTCTTGTTATTTGTATTTCATCATTTTCCAGTGTAACTTCCTATGAAAACCAAACAAAAAAGGCTATTACTAACAAGGGTATTCAGGAAGCAATGACCGCTTTTCTACGTCACAGCCTGGAAATTTATTTTATTGAAAATCCACTTGAGGCTGAAAAAATTGCTAATCAGGTGCTTATCAACAAGAGGAGCCGTGAAGATGCAGAAAAGACACGACTGAATATTAAGAAAAAACTTACAGGTAATATTGATATTACTAACAGAATAGCAAAATTTGTTGATTGCCGAAGCAAGGACGTTAATGAGAGGGAAGTGTTTATAGTAGAGGGTGACTCTGCTTTAGGTGCCTGTAAACAGGCTCGTGATCCTGACTTTCAAGCAATAATTCCAATCAGAGGTAAGATTCTAAATTGCTTAAAAGCAGATTATGATAAGATTTTTAAAAGCGATATTATTACCGACTTGCTGAAAGTATTGGGCTGCGGAGTAGAGGTAAAGGCTAAGGCAAATAAAAACCTATCTAATTTTGATATTAATAATCTGCGCTGGAATAAGGTAATTATCTGTACTGATGCGGATGTTGACGGTTTCCAGATCAGAACCCTTATTCTTACAATGATTTACAGGCTTACTCCTACTTTGATTAAAGAGGGAAAGGTGTTTATTGCCGAATCACCTCTTTATGAAATTACTACGAAAGATAAGGTTTATTTTGCTTATGACGAGGTTGAAAAGGATAGATATATAAGCGAAATCGGAAATCAAAAATTTACCATTCAGCGAAGTAAAGGTTTAGGTGAAAATGAACCGGAAATGATGAGCCTTACCACTATGAATCCCGCTACTCGCAGACTTATAAAGGTTATGCCTGATTCTGCTGAGCAAACAGCTGCAATTTTTGATACATTGTTAGGTGATGATTTACAGGGAAGAAAAGAATTTATTGTAAATCACGGTGCTGATTATATTGATCAGCTTGATGTAAGTTAACAAAAAGTACCCAAATACGGAAGGTGATTTTTTGGCTAAGAAGAAAAAGAGTGAAAAAAAGACAAATACTGCAGCGGTAAACGGAGTAATAGACGGTGCAGGAGAAGTAGTGGAACAGCATATAGTTTCAACTATACAGGAAAACTATATGCCTTACGCAATGAGCGTAATTTTATCACGTGCAATTCCCGAAATTGACGGTTTTAAGCCCAGTCACAGAAAGCTCCTATACACTATGTACAAGATGGGACTTCTAACAGGACAACGTACAAAATCTGCTAATATTGTAGGGTCAACAATGAAACTCAATCCCCACGGTGACGCTGCTATTTATGACACAATGGTGCGTATGTCAAGGGGTTATGAAGCATTACTGCATCCTTATATTGATTCAAAGGGTAACTTTGGTAAGTTTTACAGCAGAGATATGGCTTGGGCTGCTTCAAGATATACCGAGGCAAAGCTTGATAAATTGTGCACAGAGCTTTTCAAGGATATTGACAAGGATACGGTTGATTTTGTAGATAACTATGACAATACTATGAAAGAGCCTGCTCTTTTGCCTGCTACCTTTCCGTCTGTGCTTGTTAATGCCAATACCGGTATTGCCGTTGGTATGGCGTCAAATATCTGTTCCTTTAATTTAAAAGAGGTATGCGACACAACGGCAGCGCTTATTCGTGACCCTGAACATGATATTATGTCAACTCTGCCTGCTCCTGATTTTTCAGGCGGTGCTACCATAATCTATGATGAAGCGGTTATGAAAAAGGTTTATGATGAAGGCAGAGGAAGTATAAAACTTCGTTCAACTTATCAGTATGACAAATCTGCAAACTGTATTGATATATTGAGTATTCCAAATACTACAACAAGTGAACAGATAATTGATAAAGTAATTGAGCTTGTAAAAGGCGGGAAGATTAAGGAAATTTCCGATATACGTGACGAAACAGGCTTAGCGGGCTTGAAAATCACTATTGATTTAAAGCGTGGCGTTGATGCTGATAAGCTCATGCGACGTCTGTATAAGCTGACTCCCTTAGAGGATAGTTATTCCTGTAACTTCAATGTACTTATCGGCGGAACACCAATGGTTCTCGGTGTGAAGCAGCTGCTTAACGAATGGATTGCCTTTAGAATTGAGTGTGTAAGACGCAGAACATACTTTGATTTAAACAAGAAAAAGGACAAGCTCCATTTATTAAAAGGTCTTGAAAAAATACTGCTTGACATTGACAAGGCTATAAAAATTGTCCGTGAAACAGAGGAAGAAGCTGAGGTAGTTCCAAACCTTATGATAGGTTTTGGGATTGATGAAATTCAGGCTGAATACGTTGCAGAGATAAAACTTCGTCATCTAAACCGAGAATATATTGTTAAGAGATTAAATGATGTTGAAGATTTAGAAAAAGAAATTTCTGAGTTGGAAGCTATTTTAGCAAGTAAGTCAAGGGTAAAAACTATTATTGTAAAGGAGCTTAAAGAGGTTGGCGAAAAATACGGGCAACCACGCAGAAGCTTGATTTTGTATAATGATATTGCTGAAGACGACGAGGATATAGAGGAAATACCTGACTATCCGGTAAACCTTTTCTTTACAAAAGACGGTTATTTCAAGAAGATAACACCGCTGTCCTTGCGTATGGGTGGCGAGCAGAAGCTTAAAGACGGTGACGAAATCACCGAAGCTATTGAGTTTTCAAATAACTGTGATTTGTTATTCTTTACTAATCAATGCCAATGCTACAAAGCAAAGGCATACGAATTCCAAGATACTAAAGCAAGTGTTTTAGGCGAGTATATTCCTGCTAAGCTTCAGATGGACGAGGGAGAAGTAGCTATTAAAATGATAGCTACCAAGGATTACAAAGGTTTCTTGCTGTTTGGCTTTGAAAACGGAAAAATCGCTAAAGTGCCGTTGGAGTCTTTTGCTACTAAAACTAACCGCAAAAAGCTGACAAAAGCTTATAGCGACAAAAGTCCTCTTGCTGATATTGCTTTTGCTACAGATGATAAAGAGTATATCATTTCATCATCTTCAGGTAGAATGTTGCTCCTTCATACAGGTATGATTAACCTGAAGGCGTCACGAACTACTCAGGGTGTTGCTGTGCTTAAGCTGAAAAAAGGACATAGGTTATTTAATATTTCTGAATACAAGGACGGTACTTTCAGCAAGCCTGCTCGTTACAGAACACGAAATTTACCTGCATTAGGTGCGTTGCCTTCTTCGGAGGATACAAGCGAACAGCTTTCTATAATTTAATTTTAAAAAAGTACTTGCATATTCTTATATTTTGTGATAATATATTTAGGTCGTATTATTATATTAAATAAAAATATCGAAAGGATAGATATAAATGAGCGTTTTTCAGATTATTTTAGGTGCAATTTTGATTCTGTTTTCAATAGCAATTATTGTTGTTATTATTCTTCAAGAGGGTAATCAGCAGGGTGTCGGTGTAGTAACAGGCGGTGCTGATACATTCTTCTCAAAGAATAAGGCTCGTTCCATTGACGCTTTCCTTGCAAGATGGACAAAGGTATTTGCAGCAGTTTTTGTAATTTGTGTAATCGGAATTAATGTTTTAGCTTATTTCAATCTGTAATAAAAGTAAATATAAGTGCATATAAATAGACCATAGGACAAACTATGGTCTATTTTTTTGTTTGGAAGTGTTTATATGGAATGGTATTATATTCTAACTATTTACTTAAGTGCATTTATATTTTTTGTTTTGATACATAAAATCAGCAAAAATAAAAAGCCCTTAAAAAGGGCTTTTTTGTCATTCCTGCCGGGATTATTGGGTTTAACTGTTATTAATTTAAGCTCAGTATTTACCGGAGTATATTTACCTATCAGTCTGCTATCAGTTATTGTATCCTCTATCGGCGGAATACCCGGTTTAACTGCATTGCTAACTCTGAATTTATTTTTTTAAAAATCTTTGGCTATATCAAGGAGAGATTCACTAATTAAATCTTTATTTCTTGTTAGAGAACCAATGGTAGATTTATATATCAGCTCGTGATTTTTATAGAAATTTTCCTTCATAAGCTTTGCTTGATTAATGTCAGGAGCATAAACATCAAAGGACATAAGTGTAACATCACCGCCTGAAATAGAGAAGTTTACGTTGTAGCCCTTGTCAATCTTACTGATTGTTACTTTATTTTCCTTTTCAATCCTGCGTTGTTCCAGCAATTCTATAGCACAGGCATACGCTCGCTCTCTTATTGTCAGAGCAAGTGTTGTTTCAAGCTCTCTTGCTGCCATTTTGCCGTTTTCTGTAACAAAATACAGGTTTTCTTTTTCGTCAACAAGCTCAATGTTGTTGCGTTTTATTAAATCATCAAAGCAAGAGCTGATTTCAAAGTAATTTGCCAAACGCTTTTTTTGTATTGCTTCTACTACTAAGCTTTTATCCATAGGCTGTCCCACAGAGTTAAATAGATAACAAATTAATGTTCTTATCTCATATTTTGACCTCATACCTCCGAAGTCAACATCCTCATCAAAGGTTGAGTTATTATCATTAAAATTTTGATTATTTCTTTCTTCAACATCTTCAAATTTAAAAGTCATAGTATCACCGCTTTCATATAAATTATAGCACATTTTTGTAAAAAAGTACACTATGTTTTTTCCTGTTGACTTATAAATACAAAAATGCTAAAATTATCTTAGTTAGGGAGTGGTGATATGGGAAATTTCGGAGACTATATTGCTTTCATATGGATTGGGTTTGCAGTATTTATGCTTATTTGCGAAGCCTTAACAAGCCAGCTGGTTTCAATTTGGTTTGTAATCGGCGGTATTGCTGCTGCAATAAGCTGTATTTTTACAGATAATATTCTTATTCAATCCAGTGTATTTATTGTAGTTTCTTTTGTGTGTTTGATTTTTACTCGACCTCTTGTAAAAAAGATTACCAAGAAAAAAATTGAACATACTAATTCTGATTCACTTATAGGCAGAATCGGAATTGTAAATATTGATATTGTGAACAATTCAGGCACCGGTCAGGTTAATGTTGACGGCAAAATATGGAGTGCAAAGACCGTTGACGGAAAAGAAATTAAATCCGGTGCTAATGTTAAAATAATTGCAATCGAAGGCGTTAAGCTGGTTGTAGATATTGTTTAGGAGGCAAAATAATGTTTGGGGATATTAATATTGATTTAAGTGTAATTGTTGTTATAGCTATTATTGTTATCCTGTTTATTGTATTGATAAAAAATATCAAAATAGTACCACAGGCTCATGCGTATGTAATTGAAAGATTAGGTGCTTACCATAAAACTTGGGAAACAGGCTTGCACTTTAAAATTCCTTTTATTGACAGAATTAATAAGAAAGTATCATTAAAAGAACAGGTTGTAGATTTTCCACCTCAGCCTGTAATTACTCGCGATAATGTTACTATGCAGATTGATACTGTAGTATATTTTGAGATTACAGATCCAAAGCTTTATACTTACGGTGTAGAGCGTCCGCTTTCTGCTATTGAAAATCTTACTGCTACTACTCTTCGTAATATTATTGGTGATTTAGAGTTAGACTCTACACTTACATCACGTGACACAATCAACGATAAGATTCGTATTATTCTTGATGAAGCTACTGACGCATGGGGTATTCGTGTTATCCGTGTCGAGCTTAAGAATATCCTGCCACCACGTGAAATTCAAGATGCTATGGAAAAGCAAATGAAAGCAGAGCGTGAAAGACGTGCACGTATCCTTGATGCAGAGGGTGAAAAGAGAAGTCAGATTCTTATTGCCGAGGGTATGAAAGAGTCCGCTATCCTAAAGGCCGATGCTATCAGAGAGCAAAAAATCAGAGAAGCTGCCGGTGAAGCAGAGGCTATTTTGGCTGTACAAAAAGCTAACGCTGATGCTATTAGAATGTTAAATGAAGCATTACCGTCAGAACAGGTAATCGCTCTTAAGAGCTTAGAAGCGTTTGCTAAAGCTGCTGACGGAAAAGCTACAAAAATTATTGTCCCATCTGATCTTCAGAATATGGCTGGATATGTTACCTCTTTAAAAGAAATTTGGGATACTAAAAGCGACGATAATGCTAAATAAGAATTATAACAAGTGACTGCTTGATATAGCAGTCACTTGTTTTGTTTAAGATTTACAAAAAATTTCTCTTTTTTTCCTAATACCTCAATATATATTAAAATATCTAAATATAGCACTTATTCTATTGAATATTTTTCGTTTTTTAAGTATAATAAATAGGTATTGTAAATTTTGTTTTCTTTTTAATCTAAGGAGGATTTATATGAAAAAAGTAGCAGTTATTATGGGCTCTGACAGTGACTTTAAGGTTGTACAGAAAGCTATTCTAAAATTAAAGGAATTTAATGTACCTTACGAGGTACATATTATGAGTGCTCACAGAACTCCTGATGAGGCAGCAGAATTTTCAAAAAATGCTAAAAACAACGGTTTTGGTGTAATTATTGCAGCTGCCGGTATGGCTGCTCATTTAGCAGGTGTTCTTGCTGCTCACACTACAATTCCTGTTATAGGTATTCCAATAAAGTCAGCTTCCTTTGACGGTATGGACGCACTGTTAGCTACAGTAATGATGCCTACAGGTATTCCTGTTGCAACAGTTGCTGTTGACGGTGCTGCAAATGCAGGTCTGCTTGCTGTTCAAATCCTTGCATTGAGTGACGAAAATCTCTCAGCTCAATTAGATAATATGAAAAAGGAAATGGCTGAGGCTGTTGCAAAGAAAGATGCTGATATTCAGAGAAAGGCTGCTGAACTTTGAAAAGTGTTATAATTGATAAAAACCTTGATAAGCCCAATGAAGAATGTGGCGTTTTCGGTATATATAAGAGCAACGATAATTTAGATATTGTTTCTATTACTCAAGATGCTTTATACGGATTACAGCACAGAGGTCAAACAAGTGCAGGAATAACAGTTATGAAAGACGGTGTTCCTTATTCCGTTAAGGACTTAGGTATTGTTTCTTCTGTTTTTAATGATAAGAATTTGTCCGCTTTACCGGCAGGCAAAATTGCTGTGGGACATGTTCGTTACTCAATATCTAAATATTTAGACAGGGCTGCTACGCAACCTCTTGTTATGAGATATCGAGAGGGTTCAATGGTAGTTGCCAATAACGGTGCTATTTCAAACTTCTGTGAAATCCGAGATGACCTTGAAAAACACGGTGCTATATTCCAGTCCAATTCTAATGCGGAGATTATTTCATATACTATTTCCTCAGAGTATATTTCCTGCAATAAGATTGAAACCGCTGTGTTAAAAGCAATGGAGAAGCTAAAGGGAGCATATTCTTTGGTATTAAGCTCTCCAAATAAATTAATCGGCGCACGTGACCCACACGGCTTTAGACCGCTGTGTCTTGGAAAAATTCAGGACAGCTATATGATTGCTTCTGAAAGCTGTGCCGTTGAAACTGCCGGCGGCGAGTTTATTCGTGATATTGAGCCGGGAGAAATGGTAGTCATTGATGATGCAGGGTTGCATAGCTATAAATGCAGTGTTAAAAAGAGAACTTCACTGTGCTTGTTTGAATTTGTTTATGTATCACGTCCTGATTCTGTTCTTGATAATGTTATTGTTCATATGTCAAGACGTAAAGCAGGAGAAATCCTTTACAAGGAAGCTCCTGTAAAAGCTGATATAGTATGCGGTGTACCTGATTCAGGTCTTGATGCTGCTCAGGGATTTTCAGCCGCCTCAAACATTCCTTACGTTACTGCCTTTATTAAGAACAAATATATAGGCAGAACATTCCCGGGTTCAAGCGACAAGAAAAAACAAAGACTTATGAAAACAAGGTTAAATGTTTTAAAAGCAACCGTTAAGGATAAGGTCGTAGTAATTATTGACGATTCAATTATCAGAGGATCAACAAGTGCACACATTGTAGAGCTGTTAAAGGAAGCAGGAGCTAAGGAAGTCCATATGAGAATCAGCTCCCCGCAGATTATTTATCCTTGTTATTTCGGTATGCGTTTTCCTGACAGGGAAGAAATGATTTCCAATCAAATGTCTTTAAAGGAAATGGAAAAGGAAATCGGTGCAGATTCTCTTGCTTTTCTAAGTATTGAGGGATTGCACAAAACGGCAGAGGAATGTAATATCGGACTGTGTGACGGATGCTTTAGCGGTCATTATAGTGCGGATATTCCGACTCGTATATTTATTGATAAATTCGCAAATAAAATCAAAGAATTATAATGGGGGTTAAATGTATGAAAAGTTTTAGCGAAAGCTATAAGGATGCAGGTGTTGACGTTACTGCAGGTTACAAAGCTGTTGAGCTTATGAAGAGTCATGTAGCACGTACTAAAATTGACGGTGTTATTTCAGGAATCGGTGGTTTCGGCGGTCTTTTTGCTCCGAACCTAAAGGGAATGGAAGAGCCTGTTTTAGTTTCAGGTACAGACGGTGTAGGTACAAAGTTAAAGCTTGCATTTCTACTTGATAAGCATAATACTATCGGTATTGACGCAGTAGCAATGTGTGTTAACGATGTTGTATGCGGTGGTGCTCAGCCATTATTTTTCCTTGACTATATTGCTTGCGGAAAGAATATTCCTGAGAAAATTGCTGACATTGTATCCGGAATTGCCGACGGTTGTGTTCAGTCCGGTTGTGCATTAGTAGGCGGTGAAACAGCAGAAATGCCCGGATTTTATCCTGTTGATGAATATGACGTTGCCGGTTTTTGTGTTGGTATGGTTGACCGTCCTAAGATTGTTGACGGTAGTAAGTTAAAAGAAGGGGACGTACTAATCGGCTTGCGTTCTTCAGGTGTTCACTCTAACGGCTTCTCTCTTGTGAGAAAAATATTTGGTATTGACGAAAACACAATTCATAATACATATGATGAGCTTGATAAACCTTTAGGTGAAACACTTTTAACTCCTACAAAAATATATGTTAAGCCGATTCTTGCATTAATGGATAAAGTTGATGTTAAAGCAGTTTCTCATATTACAGGTGGTGGATTCTACGAGAATATTCCACGTATGATGAAAGACGGCTTGACAGCTGTAATCAACAAAGATGAAGTTCCTGTTCTTCCCATATTTAAGGTTATGCAGAGGGTTGGAAATATTTCAGAACACGATATGTTTAATACCTTCAATATGGGTATTGGTATGATTGCCGCTGTTGATAAGGATCAGGTTGGTTTAGCATTAGATGTTCTCAAAGAAAACGGCGAGGATGCAGTTGTGTTAGGTAATGTTATAAGCGGTGATGACGGAGTAATTATTAGATAATGAAAAATATTGTTGTACTTGTGTCAGGCGGAGGTACAAATCTCCAAGCCTTAATTGACGCACAAAATTCAAATTTAATAAAGAACGGCAGGATTACCTGTGTTATTTCCGGCAATCCGAATGCTTATGCTCTTGAAAGAGCAAAAAATAACAATATTGATACAGAAGTTATAAGGAGAAATGACTTTGAGTCCTTTGGTGAATATGATTTAGCTTTGACTAATCTGATTAAATCCAAGAATGCAGATTTAGTTGTATTAGCCGGTTTTATGACTATTTTAGGTCACAAGGTAATTTCTGCTTATGAGAACAGAATAATTAATATTCATCCTGCTTTGATTCCAAGCTTTTGCGGCGAGGGATTTTACGGACTTCATGTTCACGAGGCTGCTCTAAAAAAGGGAGTAAAGCTTAGCGGTGCGACCGTTCATTTTGTCAATGAGGAATGTGACGGCGGTCCTATTATTATGCAGAAAGCTGTGGAAGTTAAAAACGGGGATACTCCCGAAATATTACAAAAACGTATTATGGAACAGGCTGAATGGATAATTTTGCCTAAGGCTGTATCCTTGTTTTGTGAGGATAAAATACAGGTTATTGATAACATTGCAATTATTAAATAATAGAAAGGTTGAAAAAAATGAAAGCAGTATCATTAGAAAAAGAAATTTCTTCAACAAGCTATCCGGGCAGAGGTATTGTACTTGGACGTACTCCGGACGGAAATACAGCTGTAATTGCGTATTTCA
The DNA here is from genome assembly GCA_945980035.1 of uncultured Clostridia bacterium. GTDB lineage: Bacteria > Bacillota > Clostridia > Oscillospirales > Acutalibacteraceae > Ruminococcoides. The sequence continues at coordinate 5,115 of CAMFQG010000019.1, read as the reverse complement.
TTATGGGACGTTCAGAAAACAGTCGTAACAGAATTTTTGTTGAGACTGAGGACGGTATTGAAACTAAAGCTTTTGATGAGTCTAAATTAGAGGATCCGTCACTTATTATTTACCATCCTGTAAGAACCTTTGCGGAAAGCACTATTGTTACTAACGGCGACCAAACAGATACAGTAGTTAATCTTATGGCTTGCGGTAAAACTTTTGAACAAGCACTAAGTGGCAGGGAATTTGAACCGGATGAGCCTAATTACACTCCTCGTATCAGTGGTATAGTTGATGTAAGAACTGACTGTGACGCTCGTGGAGAAAAGCTTTCTTACAAACTTTCTATCTTAAAAAGTGCCAACGGCAATCCAAGATGCTGTCAAAGATTTACTTATGACTATGCTCATCCTCTTCAGGGCGAGGGGCATTATATTCATACATATATGGGCGATGGCAATCCGCTCCCAAGCTACGAGGGTGAACCTACACTTGTAGAAATCGGAAATGATGATATTGATACATTTGCTCAAAAAGTTTGGAATGCGCTTGATGAAGATAATAAGGTAAGCCTTTTTGTCAGATATATTGATATTGCTACTAATAGTTCAGATACAAGAATTATAAATAAAAATAAGTAATCGGAGGCAAATATGAACGAATTAACTTTAAAGTATGGTTGTAACCCAAATCAAAAACCTTCAAAAATTTTTATGAAGGACAACAAGGATTTACCGGTTGAGGTTCTAAACGGTAAACCGGGATATATTAATTTTCTTGATGCTTTCAACTCATGGCAGTTAGTAAAAGAATTGAAAAATGCCACAGGCTTGCCTGCTGCTGCATCCTTCAAGCACGTTAGCCCTGCAGGTGCTGCTGTTGCTACTGAGCTGTCAGATACATTAAAGAAAATTTATTTTGTAGATGATTTAGAGCTTTCTCCTATTGCAAGCGCATATGCAAAAGCAAGAGGTGCAGACAGAATGTCATCATACGGCGACTGGGTTGCACTTTCAGATACTTGTGACGTACAGACAGCTAAGCTGTTACAGAGAGAGGTGTCTGACGGTATTATTGCTCCTGATTACACTCCTGAAGCTTTAGAAATTTTGAAAACAAAGCGTAAAGGTACTTATAATGTAGTTAAGATTGACCCTGATTATGTTCCTGCTCCAATAGAGCATAAGGATGTATTCGGCATCACATTTGAACAGGGAAGAAATGAACTTAAATTTGACGAGGAAATGATTACATCAAATATCCCGACTGAGTGTAAGGATTTACCTGAGGAGGCAAAGAGAGATTTATTAATTGCTCTGATTACTCTAAAATATACTCAGTCAAACTCTGTATGTTATGCTAAGGACGGACAGGCTATCGGAGTTGGTGCTGGTCAGCAATCCCGTGTTCATTGTACAAGACTTGCAGGTAACAAAGCTGATATTTGGTGGTTAAGACAGCATCCAAAGGTACTCGGTCTTCAGTTTGTTGATAATATCCGCAGACCGGACAGAGATAATACTATTGATGTATATATTTCCGATGAATATGAAGATGTATTAAGAGAAGGTACTTGGCAGAATTTATTTAAGGTTAAGCCTGAGGTGCTTACTGCTGAGGAGAAAAAGGAATGGCTGGCTAAAAACTGTAATGTTTCTTTGGGCTCTGACGCATTTTTCCCATTTGGTGATAATATTGAAAGAGCTAAAAAGTCAGGTGTTAAATATGTTGCACAGCCAGGCGGTTCAATCCGTGATGATAATGTAATTGAAACCTGTAATAAATACGGTATGACTATGGCGTTTACAGGAATCAGATTATTCCATCACTAAGAGGTATTTATATGAAAGTATTAATGGTTGGTTCCGGTGGCAGAGAACATGCTCTAATTAAAAAACTAAAGGATTCTCCAAAGGTTACAGAGATTTTTTGCGCACCCGGTAATGGTGGTATTGCAAAGGACGCAACTATTGTAAATATCGGTGCTATGGATATTGAAAATATGGTTGCATTTGCAAAGGATAATAAAATCGATTTGGTTTTTGTAGCTCCTGACGATCCACTTGCTGCAGGTATGGTGGATGCTATGGAAAATGCAGGTGTAAGAGCTTTTGGACCTAATTCAAAGGCTGCAGTTATAGAGGCTTCAAAGGTTTTCTCAAAAAATCTTATGAAAAAGTACAATATACCTACTGCAAAATATGAGGTTTTCGACAACCCGAAAAGCGCTATTGAATATGTAGTATCCGAGAACACTGTTCCTGTTGTTGTAAAAGCTGACGGTCTTGCTTTAGGCAAGGGTGTAATAATTGCTCAAACTATTGACGAGGCTAAAGACGCTATTAAGTCAATAATGGAAGATAAGCAATTCGGTGATTCAGGTAATAACATTGTTATTGAAGAGTTTTTAACAGGTCCTGAAGTATCTGTACTTGCATTTACTGACGGAAAAACAGTTAAACCTATGGTTTCTTCTAAAGACCATAAAAGAGCTTATGACAATGATGAGGGACTTAATACAGGCGGTATGGGTACTATCAGTCCTAATCCTTACTACACTGACGAAATTGCTAAAGAGTGTTATGAAACAATTTTTGTTCCTACAATTAAAGCAATGGAAAAAGAGGGAAGGCCTTTTAAGGGTTGTTTGTACTTTGGCTTAATGCTTACCCCTAATGGTCCAAAGGTTATTGAATATAACGCTCGTTTCGGTGATCCTGAGGCTCAGGTCGTTTTACCAAGACTAAAGACTGACCTTGTTGACATCTGTGAAGCTATTATTGATGAGCGTTTAGCTGATATTGATATTCAGTGGTATGAGGGTGCTACTGCCTGTGTTGTAATGGCAAGCGGTGGTTATCCGCTGGCTTACAAAAAAGGTATCGAGATTTTAGGCTTAAACGAAAACGGCGGAGTAGATGGTGCTATTGTTTACCATGCCGGCACTAAGCTTGAGGGTGATAAATTCCTTACAAACGGTGGACGTGTGTTAGGTGTAACAGCTAAGGGTGATACACTTAACGAGGCTCTTGATAAGGCTTACACTGCTGTTGGTAAAATCACTTTTGAAAATGCACATTATCGTAAAGATATCGGCAAAATAAGATAATTTAAAAGCCCGTATTCATTTGAGTACGGGCTTTGCTTTAGCTTGCTGTTTTAATTTGAAGTCTTAATCTGTCAGAAATCATAGCAATAAATTCACTGTTAGTTGGCTTTCCTCTGTCATTGTGAATTGTATATCCGAAATATGAATTGAGCACGTCAACGTCACCTCTGTCCCAAGCAACCTCTATTGCGTGACGAATAGCTCTTTCAACACGTGAAGAAGTAGTTTCATATTTTTTAGCAACGCTTGGGTATAATTGCTTTGTAACTGCGTTTATAATATCAGGATGCTCAATAGCCATAATGATAGAATCACGTAGATAGTGATAACCCTTTATATGAGCAGGAACACCGATTTCATGGAGAATTTCTGTTACCTTCAACTCAATACCAAAGCTGTCAAATGGGTTACTTGCTGTTGTAGGAAGTTTTCCTTTTTGTACAAGAGATACAATACATTCACAAATTGAGTCAAGATTGTAAGGGCGTAGCGCATAATAGCTTGCGCCGTTGTTCATTATTTCTCTTTCAAGAGCAGGGCTGTTAAAGGATGAGGTTACAACAAAAACAGGCTTATAATCTGTCTGTGTAATTTTTCTCATAACTCCAAGAGAATCTAACCTTGTCATAAATAAATCCATAATTACTGCGTCAGGCTTTTCACTTTTGATTTTGAGCATAAGCTCCTCTCCGTCTTTGTTGCAGAATAGAGGCTCAATATTATATTTGTTTATTGTAGTCATATTTTCATTTGTAAATTGAGCCTGATCCTCTGTAAATATTACTGTTATTTTGTTTTTCATTTTCGTTTCCTCCGTCGAATTAATTATTGTGTTTAAATATTACCATAGGTCGGAAAATTTGGCAATAGTTTCCAAATAATTTTTTCCAAAAATTTGCAAAAAATTTTTTCAAAACCAAAAAATTCTAAAAATTTACACAATATATTGTGTATTTTTTGTTATTTCGACACCATATATCGATTATCTTTTTATATGTACCCTGCTCGTTAGAGCAGGGAGAGATAGTTTTGTTTACCATATTTTTGGCAAAAATACCGTAGCCTTGATTACAGGATTCAACAAACACATGAGTCAAAGCACCTACAAATTTACCATTTTGAACTATAGGACTTCCGCTCATACCTTGAACGATTCCGCCTGTTTTATTTAAAAGCTCTTTGTCAGTAATTTTTACAATAAAATTTCTGTTTGAGTTTTCGTCATAATTTAATATTCTACATATTTCGATTTCATATTTTTGTGGGATAGTTCCGTTCACGGTAGTAAAAAGTGTTGCTTTGCCTTCCGTAACTTCACTGTAATCAGCTGTTTCATATTCTTCTTTGCCTTGTGGGATGTTTATTACTTCACCGTAAATTCCCAAATCATTATTATCTGTAATGGAGCCTATTATATCGTCTGTAAAATATCCGTTGAGGGAGCCAATATTGTTATTTGAGGATTTTGATATTCCCGAAATATATGCGTTTAATGTTTCACCGGTGCTTGGTTTCATAATATTTCCTGTATCTATATCGCAAATTCCGTGTCCTAATGCCGCATAAGTCATTTTTGTTTTGTCATAATAACTAATAGTACCAATTCCTGCACAACTATCTCTAATCCATATTCCCACACAGTAATATTCATTGTCCTTTAGCTTTGGTTGAACAGCAATGTTTAAGGTATTATCGTTTCTCAAAATTTTGAAATTTATTTTTTTGCCATTTGATTTTTTGATTATTTTTTCAATACTTTCGTTACTGTTTATTTTTTTGCCGTCAACCTCTGTTATAATATCGCTTAACTGCAATCCTGCCGTTTGTGCAGGGCAAACTTTAGAATTGTCACATTCAAAGTATTCAAAATTTGTTATCATTACCCCTTTACAGTAGAGCTTTAACCCAAATGGTTCACCGCCGATTATAATCTTCTCTGTTTCTGCACTTACAGATAAACTTGAAATTGAAAATAATCTGTCTCTTATACACATCTGACGCTGCCGACGAAGGCTTAGGTG
>CAMFQG010000018.1 GCA_945980035.1 uncultured Clostridia bacterium | reverse complement strand
ACGTCTCGTGGGCTCGGAGATGTGTATAAGAGACAGTGACATTTCTACATAAAAACTTATAATATAAAGCGACGTATTTTTCATTGTTACGTTAATATTATCTTGGGGGTAGATAAATGAAACAGATAGATAACAATACAATTATATCCTTAAAGGATATATATGTAGAGTTTGACGGAGAAGTAATTTTAAATCACATTAACCTTGACTTTAAGGATAAGGAGTTTGTCACCATACTTGGTCCCAGCGGTTGCGGTAAAACCACAACGCTTAGGGTAATAGGCGGTTTTTTGGAGCCTAATGGCGGCGAAGTGTATTTCGAAAATAAAAAGATTAACGGAATACCGCCACACAAAAGAAACGTAAATACCGTATTTCAAAAATACTCCTTATTTCCTCATCTAAACGTATTTGATAATGTAGCCTTTGGTATGAGAATCAAGAAGATACCAAAGAATGAAATAAAAAGACGAGTGAGAGAAATGCTTGCAATCGTTGACCTTAAAGGCTATGAAAAAAGAAGCGTTGCAAAGCTTTCGGGCGGTCAGCAACAACGTGTGGCTATTGCAAGGGCACTTGTGTGCGACCCAAAGGTTCTCTTGCTTGACGAGCCTCTGGGAGCTCTTGACTTAAAGCTTAGAAAAAATATGCAGTGGGAGTTAAAGCAAATTCAGCAGAAAACTAACACCACATTTATTTATATTACTCACGACCAAGAGGAAGCCTTGACTATGTCCGATACTATTGTTGTTATGAACAACGGTTCTATCGAGCAAATCGGCACTCCCACAGAGGTTTACAACGAACCTCAAAACGCATTTGTTGCAGACTTTATCGGCGAAGCTAATATTATTAACGGAGTTATGATTGACGACTGCCGTGTTCGTGTTTTAGGCGTAGAGCTTGAGTGCGTAGATAAAGGCTTTGGACAGAACACACCTGTTGATATTGTTATTCGTCCTGAGGATATTGAGATTGTAGAGCCTGACACTGTTCCTTTGACAGGCACTGTTACCGATGTAGTATTCAAGGGCGTTCACTATGAAATAACCGTAATCTGCAATCATTGTGAATGGATAATCCATTCAACCGAAAGTGCAAAGGTCGGCGACAGAGTGGGTATGAAGGTAATACCGTTCAATATTCAGATTATGAACAAAATGTTTGACAAGCCATTTAACAGCTTTGTGGCAGAGGTTGTTTATTCCAACGAACAGGAAAACACCATTACCGTTAAGCTTGAGGACAAGGAAATTGACATTGAAGGTCATTTCTTTGAGGTGGGCACAAAAATTCAGACAATCCTGCCTCCAAACGCTTTGTCTATTGCCGGCGACGGTATAGGTCATCTTGATGACGTATATATTGAGTCTGTTATTTTTAAAGGCGAGCACAACGAAATTATCCTTGAATCCGATAATCAAAAATGGCTTATGCAGAGCGACCAGGACGAACAGGTTGCCACATATGTACCTTTGAAATTTGACTTTACCAAAGCGAGATTTCAAATAGTGGAGGATGATGCCCAATGAGATTACGCAGGCCCTCCATTCCCTACATAATGTGGATGGTAATTTTTACGATTATTCCGATTTTTCTTATTGGATTTTATGCTTTTACCGACAGAAACGGTAATTTTTCACTGACTGCTTTTCAAAAAGCATTTGGATATATGAATGTTTTTACAAGCAGTTTGTGGATTGCACTTATTTCCACTGTAATATGCCTTGTAATCGCTTATCCGTTAAGCTACATAATAAGCCGTCAAAAGGAAAGCACACAGAACATAATCACTATGCTGATTATGATTCCTATGTGGATGAACTTTTTACTTAGAATTTATGCTTGGGTAATGCTTTTACAGGATAACGGCCCTATTGACACAATGCTTTCATTTTTAGGGATAAATGTTTCATTACTCCATAACCGCGGTGCTGTAATTTTAGGTATGGTATATGAATATCTGCCCTTTATGGTATTGCCGTTATATACTGTAATGTCAAAAATCGACAATCGATTAATTGAGGCCGCTCAGGACTTGGGTGCAAACAAGGGTAAAATTATGCTGAAGATAATTTTTCCTTTAAGCGTTCCCGGTATTATCTCAGGCATAACAATGGTGTTTGTACCTACTGCAAGTACATTCCTCGTTTCTCAATATTTAGGCGGTACAAATGATATAATGATAGGTGACATAATAGACAGAATTTTCTGGAGCGACCAAAACACCGGCTCGGCTATCGCCTTGATACTTATGGTGTCGATTTTTGCTTTCCTTGTTATCCTAAACTTCTTTGGAGATGAGGAGGCGATTTCAGCATGAAAAAGTCACATAAGCTATACACTGCCTTAATTTTTCTGTTTATGTATTTGCCAATATTTGTGCTGATTCTTTTCAGCTTTAACGACGGAAAAACTACCGTGTGGAAAGGGTTTACTCTTAACTGGTACGTTGACCTGTTTAAAGACAAGCTGATTATGAATTCCCTGTGGAATACGTTGCTTATTGCCATTTTAGCGTCCTGTATTGCAACGGTTTTAGGCACAGCAGCGGCAATCGGCATTAACAATTTCAGAGGCAAAAAGCGTGTTCTTATTCAGAATGTAAGTAATATTTCTATACTGACTCCTGACGTTGTAACAGGTGTTTCATTAATGCTTATGTTTACAATAGCAGGTGTAGCCTTTCACTTTCAAATGGGCTTTTGGACAGTGCTGTTGGCGCATATCAGCTTTTGTACACCATATGTTGTACTCAGCGTATTGCCGCGACTGAAGCGGATGGATTACTCCATTTACGAGGCTGCCTTGGACTTGGGCTGTAACCAATTTCAAGCCTTTTACAAGGTTGTTTTACATGAGCTTATGCCGGGTATATTCACAGGCTTTTTAATGAGTTTTACCTACTCTCTTGATGACTTTGTTATCACATATTTTACCAGAGGCTCAAGCTTCCAAACCCTTCCTGTGCAAATTTACACAATGACGCACCAACGTATTTCCCCGAAGATTAATGCCTTATCGGCTTTAATGTTTGTTGTCATTGTAATTGTAATGCTTGTAATCAACTTTAAAGACAAAGGCAAGGACAAGGAAATTACAAAGGAAAGCAAGCCTTACAAAAAATACATAGCTATTGCTTTGGCGTTGATAATAGTTGTTTCGGGAGTAGTATCTATAGCTACCTGTAATTCTCTTGACGGTAACGAGAATACACAGACCGATAACTTGGGCGTTAATCCGTTAGTTTTACAGAGAGCAGTTGAAAAAGGTTCTATCAATGTTTACAACTGGGGTGAATATATTTCAGACGGCAGTGAAGATTATGTAAATGTTATAGAAGAATTTGAGAAAACCTATAACATAAAGGTAAATTACTCAACATATGAAACTAACGAACAGCTGTACAATATTTTAAGCACAACAAATTCTGCTTATGATGTTGTTATCCCATCAGACTATATGGTAGAAAAGCTAATTAAGGAAAACCTTGTTCAAAAGCTTGATTTTTCAAATATTCCAAACTTCGACGGAATTATGGAAAGCTTTAAAAACCTTGATTATGACCCTACAAATGAATATTCTGTTCCATATCAATGGGGTGTTGTAGGTATGGTTTACAACAAAAAAATGATTAAAAACAAGCCTACCAGTTGGAATGATTTATGGAATGAGGATAATAAGGGCTCAATTCTACAGTTTAACAACAGCCGTGATGCGTATGCTATTGCGATGCAGCTTGTAGGTGTAGATCCAAACTCCTTTACTAAGGAAGACATAGACAAGGCTACCGAAAAATTAAAGGAACAAAAGCCTTTAATTAAGAAGTACGTTATGGATCAGGTCTTTATGGAAATGGAAAACAATCAATCTGCAATAGCTCCCTATTATGCAGGTGATATTATCACAATGATGGACAATAACCCTGACCTTGGCTGTGCGTTACCAAAGGAAGGCTCTAACCTTTACGTTGACGCTATGTGTGTTCCTACTTCTGCACAGAACAAAGAGGGAGCAGAGTTGTTTATCAACTTTATGACCAGTGCGGAAATTTCCAAAGCTAACACGGATTATATCTGTTACGCAACTCCTGTTCAGGGTGCATACGATATGCTGGACAAGGAGGTCAGAGAAGATAAGTTTATCTATCCTACTGAAGAATATTTATCAAAATGCTACACATTTAAGGATGTTGACAGCCAGCTTTACGCATATATGCAGGAGCAATTTGTAAAGCTGATGTCATAGTTAATAAAACATAATAATCCCTCCTGTCAGATACTTTGTATCTAATAGGAGGGATTTTTGCGTATGTGTCAAATAGTTTTATTGGTTCTTGCAAGATACTTTTTCTTAGTGACTTAAACCCACTGTACCGCTTATTTTAACGGTGTTGTCACATTGTTTTCCAGTTGGCACAGCGTCACGTCATTCCAGTTACGACGGAGGACAATCTCGGCAGTAAGTTCAGTATTGTTATATGAAATAGACCATTGTGTGTTACTCGTAATGTCATCAGGGTTGGGGTCTTGTGCTGCCGATTTCAATGCCTTCCAAACAGTATCGTTGGTGTAATTGCCCTTTTCCTTAGCCAGCACATCCATTACAGCATCATAGCGTTCCTTGCCGTGACCGTAGATACCGTTTTTCTGATTAGGAAGCACCTCATCCTTATGACGAATAAAGAAGTTGGTAACCGCCTCTGATTGAGTATCTATAAGTTCTCTTGGTTCACCGTCAACGTCATATTCTATTACTCTGCAATCGCCTGACGCATCGTTAATGTAAAAATGATAATCTCTGCCTGCTACAGCTATCATATCATAGCTTTTCAAAATCTCAATTGCTTCCTCTGTAGTTGCCGCACGGTCAAGCACAAGGCGTATAGCAAGGGAAGTGGAAATGACAGGCTTGCCGGTGTTCTGGTGTACAGGCTCGCTGTCCAGCGTCAGCACAGCTATGGACACTCCCTTTTCGTTGATACCGTCAAGACATACAAAAGGAGCAGTCAGACTTGCTAACTTACTTTTTATGCTCTCGTCAGGCACATTTGCCGAAACATTGTCAAGGGCAGCAAATGCCATAGACTTATATCCGTCCTTTGGTGTACAGTAAACCAACATAGACGATGTGTCTAAACTAAAATCGTAGTTTCTGCCCATATGAACATCGCCGTCGTTATCGGTGAGAGTAAAAGCCGTACAGCCGAAATTGGGGGCTTTGATACTCACAGGCAACAGCGGTAGTGCCTCTTTCACAATTGCGTCAATCATAGTTTGATCGTCCGTAATGCCGTAATTGATAATATTGTCAAGGCTATAATCGTATTTAACATCCATTCGATAGAGATTGTACCCGTCTTCGTAATCCGTAAGCTTTTCAATACTGCTGAAGGTCTGGATTCTGGTGAAATACACTCCCAAAAATGCTACAGATGTTAATACAACAACCGCTAAAATTGCCGACACAATTATCAAAATACGCTTCTTCACTTTATTCATTTCATTTTCCCCTTTGCGTGTAATTTATATCATTTTTTACTGCTTTGTAACTTGCTGTGGAAATAAATGTATTTATTCAGTTCTCTACTGATATTTAACAGTTATTTTTCCTTTTGCGGTAAGCATTGGCACCGATAAATACACCGCCGCTTACAAAGAAAAGTGCAAGCCATAGCACGATAGGTCTGCTGTCACCTGTTTTAGGAGCTGAGTATTTTGTCGGATTTGTTTCATTGGTTGACGGAGTAACTTTTATCCATTTTGCGTAAACTGTGGTATTCTCTGTAAATTGTGTGTCCGACGTAACTTTCACACCTTCAGCTGAATACCATCCGTCAAATTCATACCCTGTGTAAGTCGGCGTGGGAAGCTCGGCAATATAGCCTTTCATATCCGTTTTTGTGCTTTTAATATCAACGCTTCCGCCCTTTGCATCGAATTTGACTGTAAAGGGTATAGTTTCTTCCGTTTCAATCACGCCTTGTCCTACGCTGACTTCATTATTTGGCGTCGCAACCGGAATGACCATGATAAAACTATCCAAATATTTTTTATCAATATAACTCAAAGTTGGAGAGAGAGAGTCACTCAAACCAGCGAGTTTTTTATATTCATCGCTTATTTTGCCATAGGCTTCAAATAATTTGCATTGAACATCCCAATTCTCAATTATTTCATGTCCGAATTGCCCGAATATTTTTGTCTGTTTCGAATACTCAGTTCTTACATCATTACTGACAAAGGTTACCTCTCCCGAATAATTTATTCCTTCCGGAGGAGTCAAATTGCCCTCTTTCTCCGAAAAGAAAATATCATATAAGTTAATTATTTTGCTTGAGCCTTTTGGGTTATAGTCATCATAGATATACTTATAATATTTGGAATTAAGTCCTTCATATACTTTACCTGTTTTGCTGTCTGTGTACTTATAAAACGGAAACCAATATTTATTTACTTTTTGATTCTTCTCAGGTTTAAAATTACTTAGTCCTTTGGCATTATGAGGTAAAATCTGCTTTGTTGTTTGTGTAAAAAGATACACTTCATGTCCCTTAACCTGATAGTGGCGAATACTATTATCTAATCGGTTGACACCGGAAGCTTCTCCCAAGCTCTGTATATCCTTGTTCAAATTATCCAGTTCCTGAAGTGTTTGACGAAGCGTGTCTGCCTTTTTGCCGGTGGCGCCCTCATAAGCCTCAATTCTTGCGTTCAATGATGCTCGCATCAAATTTGATGAGTTTACATAAAGGTTGATAAGCGAAGACCAGTAATTCTCGCGCATTTCATAACCATGATGCTCCCACTTGAAATATCCCAGTGCATAATTGTTCATCAGGTCTGTTGGATTGCAACTTCCGTCGTAAAGAAGTATCGGAGTTTTAAGTTTTTGTCCCCAAGAAAGAACCATTTGATCATATGATGACAAGGAGCTCAGAGAATTAATATCGGAAGATGACTTACCGGGAATATCATAAGTTAAAAGCTTCCTACGGCTTGCTTCAATCTGTGTTTCTGTTTTTCCATCGGTGTTTTGCAATACTCCCATATAAATTTGGGTCAACGCAAATAATGTATTATCTCCGCTATAATACTGGTTGATATAATTCAACTCATTTTGATTTTTAACTATATCCGTTAATTGATCAAGTTTTAATAATGTTACCTGATTTTGATTATTCAGTTGATTGATAGCGTCAAGTATTTCTTCGGTACGGTCGGTTTCTTTTGTACCCATAAAAATATTAAGAAACTGTTTGCCTGCCCATACTCCTATTTTTTGATACTGTCCGGTTACCGGGAGAGCGGTTAATGCTGTGTTGATAAGTTTGCAGGAAGTAGATACCCAATCGCTGTTTTTGGCGGAGTATGATTTATAAAATTCCTCTGCACTTTGTTTAATATCTTCCGTTACCGTGGGCTGTGTTAATTCTGAACCGTCGCCTGATAATTGTACTATTTTGTCTGTTTTTGCTATTGCTGTTATAGACGAAAATGGCATAATCGCCATAACCATACACAGCACAAGCAGTACGCATAAAATCCTCTTTTTCATTTTGTATGACCTCCGACTCAATTATTTTTCCTTTTTACTTTTCAATACCACAAAATTCAAAATTAAACTGCATTGCAAGGGAATCAAACAGCTTTTGCATAATTAATTTTTAAATGCCCTTATATCAAGTGAAAGAACAAATGCGACAGCCCCTGTAATTTAACTAAAAGCTAATTATTTATTCTTGATTTGTAAGCCTAACACTAATTCCACATAGCACCAAGTAAGGAATTTCAACTCCAACCTAAATCATATTGATATTTAATCGTTATTTTTCCTTTTGCGGTAAGCATTAGCACCGATCAATATACCGCTGCTGACAAAGAAAAGTGCAAGCCATAGCACGATAGGTCTGCTGTCCCCTGTTTTAGGAGCTGAGTATTTTGTAGGATTTGTTTCATTGGTTGATGGATTAACTCTTATCCATTTTGCATAGACTGTGGTATTTTCTGTGAATTGCGTGTCCGACGTGACTTTAACGTCTTGATCTGTGTACCATCCGTCAAATTCATATCCTGTGTAAGTCGGCGTCGGAAGCTCGGCAATATAACCGTTCATATCCGTTTTTATGCTTTTAATATCAACGCTTCCGCCCTTTGCATCGAATTTGACTGTAAAGGGTATAGTTACTTCCGTTTCAATCGGACCTTGTCCTACGTTGACTTCATTATTTGGCGTCGCAACCGGAATGACCATGATAAAGCTTTCTACATATTTTTTATCAATATAATGCCAACGGTTTTCGGAAGTGTCTTCGTAGTTAGCGATTAATGTATATTTATCGTTTATTTTGCCATAGGCTTCATATATTTTGCAGTAAATAGACCAGTATTCATACAATCCCCTCCAAGATTTATCTTTCCAATAATCAGTATATATATCACTGCTGACAAAGGTTACCGGTTTCGAATAATTTATTCCTTCCGGAGGAGTCAAATTGCCCTCTTTCTCCGAAAAGAAAATATCATATAAGTTAATTATTTTGCTTGAGCCTTTCGGGTTATAGTCATCATAGATATACTTATAATATTTGGAGTCAAGCCCTTCATATTCTTTACCTGTTTTTTTGTCTGTGTACTTATAGAACGGGAACCAATGAGCATTTGTTTTTTGTTTATCTTTACAAATAAAACTTTCCCTACGTCCGGCCTCTTTGTAAGGTAAATACTGCTTTGTCGCTTGGGCAAAAAGATACACTTCATGTCCCTTAACCTGATAGTAGCGAATATTATCTGCTAATCGGTTGACACCGGCTGCTGTCCCCAATTTCTGTATATCCTTGTTCAAATTATCCAGTTTCTGAAGTGTTTGACGAAGCGTATCTGCTGTACCTTCACCGTTCACGCCTTCATAAACCTCAATTCTTGCGTTCAACGATGCTCGCATCAAATCTGATGAGGTTACATAAAGGTTGATAATCGAAGACCAGTAATTCTCACGCATTTCATAACCATGATGCTCCCACTTAAAATGTCCAAGCGCATAATTGTTCATCAGCTCTGTTGGATTGCAGCTTCCGTCGTAAAGAAGTATGGGAGTTTTAAGTTTTTCTCCCCAAGAAAGAACCATTTGATCATATGATGACAAGGAGCTCAGAGAATTTATATCGGAAGATGACTTCCCGGGAATATCATAAGTTAAAATCTGCCTGCGGCTTTCTTCAATCTGTGCTTCTGTTTTTCCATCGGTGTTTTGCAATGCTCCCATATAAATTTTGGTCAACGCAAATAATGCACTATCTCCGTTATAATACTGGTTGATATAATTCAACTTATCTTGCTCTTTAACTATATCCGTTAATTGGTCAAGCTTTAATAATATTGCCTGATTTTGATTGTTCAGTTGATTGATAGCATCAAGTATTTCCTCGGTACGGTCGGTTTCTTTTGTACCTAAAAAAAGATTAAGAAACTGTTTGCCTACCCATACCCCTATTTTTTGATACTGTCCTGTTACCGGGAGAGTAGTTAAGGCATTGTTGATATATTTGCATGAAGTAGATACCCAATCACTGTTTTTTGCAGAGTATAATTTATAAAATTCTTCCGCACTTTGTTTAACGCTTTCCGATATAATCGGCTGTGTTAATTCTGCACTGTCCCCTGATAATTGTACCTGGTGGTCTGCTTTAGCTAATGCTGTTATCGTTGCCAACGGCATAGCCGATATAACCATACACAGCACAAGCATTATACTTAAAATTCTCTTTTTCATTTTTATGACCTCCGATTAAATAGTTTTTCTCCTTTACCTTTCTGCTTTTAAATCCCGCTAAATTCAAAATTAAACTGTATTGCAAGGGAATCAAACAGCTTTTGCATAATTAATTTTGAAATGCCTCTTATATCAAGAGAAAGAACAAAGGCGATTGTATTCTCAATTTCCGCTTTCGGTACATTATATGCTCGAAGCGTCATTGTGAGAAACTTACTTAGCTTCCTTTCAAGTGTAAAATACTGGTCGCATTTTCTTGCCATAAACCCACGCATAATACCCGCAGAACCAATTTCGCACTCATAAAAATCACTGTCGGTATAGTCAGGATTGTAGGGTAAAAAAAACTTATACAGTTCCTTTGAGGTTTGTCTGTATATGTATTCCACTGCCGCCTCATTTGAGTATGCCGCCACATATACATCTCGCAGGTTTTCATTAAGCTCTGTTAGTGTAAGCTGTATTGAGGTTTCAACTGCATATACAAAAAGCGGATTTGCTTCCTGATTTCCGATGCTTCGTGCCGTTTCAAACTGGTTTGCAAACATAAGTTTTGCAAGGTCTAACAGAATACCGTCCTTATTGCCAAAAAAATTCTGAACAGATGACACGGAAACTCCGGCTTCTTTGGTAATCTGCGTAAGTGTTGTTTCGGTATAACCTTGTTCCAAAAACAAACGAACACAAGTTGCAAGAATTGTATGTCTTGTGTTTTTGCTTTTCTGTCTTGTGGGATAAGGTCGATGAATTTGAGCCACATCGCACCTCCTTTAATAACTTTTTGGTAAGTTTACCAAAAATATATCAAATTAATCTATCTTTGTCAATAGTAAAATGAAAAAATAAATATTTCGACATTTTAAGTATGATTACATCATAATTTTCTGAATTTTGCTTATCTAAAAAATCGCCTGTTGTTCTAAGTTATAGATTTATTTACTCAATAGTAAGTATATCCACAAACCCGGTTATCTCAAAAACATCGGATATTGTATCGTTTATATTGCGTACTGTCATTTCACCCTGATTATTCATAATTTTCTGAGCGTTTAGCAAAACACGAAGTCCGGCTGAAGAAATATACTCAAGCTCCTGAAAATCGAAAACAAGCTTTTTAACTCCCTCTATACTTTTTTTCAGCTCAGCCTCAAGCTTTGGGGCATTTGTTGCATCGAGCCTGCCCGATAATGAAAGTATCATCTGATTGTCTTTCGATATTATATCAATGGTCATTTTCTTTTCCCCTTAGATTTTTTATGTTCATAATTATAACTTAATTATATATGCTTTTCAATCAGAAAAGCACAGATATTCTTCTGTTATTCAATACCCGCCATAAATTTTGCCAAGTAAATCTTAGATCTACTTGGCAAATTAATTTTCTGCTAAACAAGGTTTTAGTTAAAGTCAAAAAAACCAAGTCCACGAAGTGCGTTAATAAAGCGTTTCATATAGTCAAGGGATGTAACAGGCCAACGGAATCCCATTCTGTAAAGAACCTGCATAGTGTATTGATTGCTCTTTCCAACAGTAAACATCTTCTGACCGTGTGCCATATTCTGGTAGGCAATCATACTGGAAAGAATTTTTGCAGTCTCGGGATTTTGCTTTGCTTCCTCCAGCGCCTTTTCGTATTCCTCTGTTTCTACTGCCTGAGAGTGAAGTCCGATTCTATCCATCTCCATATACAGGTCTCCCATCATCAGCATATGATTATTGAAGGGGTGGAATACCGTACAGCTCTTTGGGGTCTTTGACAGGAGCAGGATTGCTTTTGCCACAAAATCTATAGGAGAAAGCTCAAATGGAGCCTCTATCACATCATAGGGATATTTTCCGATGATTATATTGGATTTGAGCCTGCCCATAAATGTGTTTGTGGTAAAGTTAATCTGATACTCACCGTCACTGTTTCTTGCGGATAGCGTACCCACACGCATAATTTTTCCATTAAAGCCTTTTGATACTTCTTCAAGAATTGCCCTTTCTGCAAGGAATTTTGAGAGGGTGTATTTAGAAGTTGTCTGCTGTCCGAAGTAAAGCTGAGTTTCCTTTAGGTGGGTTACCTCTCCCTGGTCTCCTACAAATACTCCGCCCACGCTCATAGTTGAAACGTGAACAAGGCGAGCATCTGCCTGCTTACAGAAATCTATTACGTTAAGGGTTCCGTACAAATTGACATCTTCAATGTCCGTTCCCTTTGAGAAGTGCTTAACATTTGCGGCACAGTTAATCACAGTATCAATATGGAAATCAAGGAATTTGTCAAAGGATTCTCTGTCTGTAACATCACCGCTTAGGATAGTTATCCTGTCGGAATATCTCTCTTTCAAACTTTCTTCAAAATAATAGAAGAAAATCATATTAAGTCTGTCTTCTGCGGAATTGTGATTTTTGTCACGCAACAGACAATATACCTTACCGCTGTATCTGTGGAGCAGTTCATAAAGAATATGTATTCCAAGGAAGCCTGCGGCACCGGTAAGCAGTACATCGCCTATCTCCTGCATATCGCCGTTTTGGAAGCTTTCAAGATTATTGTCACGCAACACATTCTCAATATTGCTGTAATCGTAGTCGCTCAGTTCATCAAGGTCGTTATTCACTTGAGATTTATCGCAGAGCTTTGCAAGTGCGGCAGGGGTTGGATTTTCAAATACATCTCCGTAAGCGATTTCTATACCGCTCTTGTTGGCAAGAATAATCACCCTTGTTACAGTTAGGGAGCTGCCGCCTATATCAAAGAAATTGTCATCGGCATAAACCTTATCAAGCTCCAACACCTTGGCAAATATATCACACATAGTTTTTTCAAGGGCAGTTGTGGGGTTGACTCCTGCCTTTTTCTCGGAGGACTGAGGCTCCGGCAAAAGCTTTGTGTTGATTTTACCGTTAGGAGTAAGAGGCATTTGAGGAAGCTGAACATATGCTGTAGGAACCATATAATCAGTCAGGGACTTTTTAAGCTCATTTTTCACAAATTCCGTATCGAGCTCTATATCCGCTGTGTAGTAGGCACATATAGCGTCAGCATTATTTACCTTTCTTATCAAAGCAACTGCACTCTTAATGCCGTTGATGCCGGACAGGCATTTTTCAATTTCGCCCAGCTCAATTCTCAGACCTCTGAGCTTAACCTGATTATCGGTTCTGCCCAGTATTATAACATCACCGTTCTCGGTCCACTTAGCATAGTCGCCGGAACGATAGGTTCTTTCCCCGTTAAATTCAACAAATGCCTTTTCTGTCTGCTCCGGGAGCTTATTGTAGCCAAGTGCTACTCCTATTCCTGAGATCAAAAGCTCGCCTACTACTCCCACAGGAAGCAGGTTATCGTCAACGTCAACTATATGCTCAACATAGTTCAAAAGCGGTTTTCCCACTGAAATTTCATCAGCATTTGTCAGGTCCTTACAGTTTGAAGAAACCGTAATTTCGGTAGGTCCGTAGGTATTAAGAATTTTTGCATCGGTCTTTTCACGCAGAAGCTTCAAGAGCTTGTATGTATATTTCTCACCGCCCGAAAGAATAACCTTACATTTAGCTATAGCCTCTGCAAATTCATCAAGCTCCATATACTGTAACAGTCTTGACGGAGTTGAGTTGAAGGCATCAACGCTGTTTTCTTTGAGAAACTCTGCAAGGGCAACCGGGTTAACCGTCTGGTCATCGCTTGCAAATACAAGTGTCAAGCCGTTGCATAAGGAAAGAGCTGTTTCCTTCAGGGACATATCAAATGATACGGTGGTAACAGAGCCGTATGCCTTACAATTATCAACAACATACTTTACCTGAGGGTTTGCGTCGCTGTAGCTTACATAGCTTGCTATTCCTATATGCCTTAGCATAACACCCTTTGGCTTTCCTGTTGAGCCGGATGTGTAAATAAGATAAGCCAAATCCTCAGGACTTACGTCAACCTCAGGTGTTTCACAATTTTCACCGGCTAAAAGTAAATCTACATCTACGGTTTTATGGTAAGCTTTCACAAGCTCACCCTCAGTTACTACAAAATCAGCCTCACTGTCCTCAATAATGCTGTTGATTCTTTCCTGAGGATAGTCGGGACAGGTGGGAATAAATGCTCCGCCTGCTTTGAGAATACCGAAAATAGTTGAGAAAATTTTTGAGGTTCTGCTAAGCAGCACAACAACTCTTCCGCCCTTTTTCAAACCTCTTGCAATCAGTTCGTTTGCAGTAACATTTGCACGGCGGTTAAGCTCTCTGTATGTAAAGGTTCCGTCACAAGCTGTAATGGCGTTATTGTCAGGAGTTTTTGCAACCTGATTTTCAAACATTTTATGCAGTAGCTTTGTTTCAACAGGAGCGATACTTGTTAAGGAAAAGTCCTTTAGCTGAGCGATCTGGCTGTCATCAAGCATAGAAATTTTCCTTATCCTGCTATCCGGTTCGGAAATAATGTGCATAGTTGTATTGAAAATTGATTTTACAAGTGTTTGCATAAGCTCTTTGCTGTAAAGGGCTTGGTTGTAACGTACAACAACACAGGGCTGATTATTATAATTTTCAATATAAATTGCAGTTTTAAACTTTGTTATTTCCATTTCAAAGAAATTTCTCTCAACTGCTTCACCGTCAATTTTCAAATCATCAGTTACGCCAATCTGATATTCATACATTATATTCGGTGCAAATCCGAATTTTGAACAAATCTTTGAATATGGATAAATTTCATTTTCTATTGCGCCGGTAAAAACTGCCTTGCTCTTATTAACAAATTCAAGTGCGGAAATATCTTCAATCTCAATTCCTAAAGGTAATGTTTTAACAAACATACCAAAGCAATCTGTCAAACGCATATCACTTCTGCCGTTGCTGATTGTGCTGAGATATACGTTTCTTGAATTTGTAAAACGTGACACTGAATAGAAAGCGGCAGCAAGGAAAAGCTGTGCAGGTGTAACACCGTTTTGATTACAGAAAGCTTCAATCCTTGCTAAATCAAAGGGAACACTTACCTCTGCAAGCTTACCGTTATCCCCTTGTGAGCCCAAGTCAGGAGTAATTTCTGACGCCGACTCAAAATTTTTCATCATATCATCAAAGAATTTTTCGGCTTTGCTGTATTCCTCACTGCTTTCGGCTTGGATTTCATCATCAATATAGTCAAAATATGTATAGTCCTCCGTCTTGATTTCATCGCCCTCATATGCTGATTTGAGCTGATTCAGGAAGATATTATAAGACGCACCGTCAAAAATAATATGATGAAAATCAGCGAAAAGATAGACACTGCCTTCTGTTTCAACAACAAGTATTCTGAAAAGCGGAGATTTGGAGAAATTAAATGGCTTTACAAATTCTTTCTTTAAGAGCTCAAGCTCCGTTTCTGTCATCTTTTTAACGGGAATATCAAGCCCGATATTGTCAGGGTAAACCTGCTCCACATCATCGTTTTCCGTTGTAAGATTTGTGAATATGTACGGGTGTGCAAGAATAACCTTTTTAACGCTTTGTGCAAGCTTTTCTGCGTTTATTGACTTTGTGAATTTTAGAATTGACGGAATGTTATATAGGGTAGTGTATGGATTTTTCATACAGTCAAAATATACACCTAACTGTGTCTTTGACAGAGGATATAAAGACTTGTAAGTTTTTTGCTTTTGCTCTGTTGTACTCTTTGCCAATGCTCCGCTCATAAGGTATTCCTGGAGCCTGTCTTCAATAGAAATAACCGAACATTCCTTCATCATCTGCTTTACGTTAGCTTCAAAGCCAAATTCCTTATGAAGCTCAACCGCAAGCTTTATTACCGACAGAGAATTCATACCTGCAAACAAAAGATTTTCAGTTACACTAAAATTATCGTTGCCGAGAATTTTAGCAATAATTGCGTGAATTTTCTTTTCAAGCAAGGTCATAGGCTTTGATGACGATTCATTGTTCTGTGCTTTCTTTTCAGGCTTAGGTAATTCACGTTTGTTAACCTTTTGATTCTGATTAAGTGGAATTCTGTCAATCTGCATTGTTACCGCCGGCACCATATATGGGGGCTTGTTTTCAAGGATAAATTCATTTAGCTTTTGAATATCCACTTGGCTGTCGGACACAACGTAAGCCGCAATAAATTTTCCGCCGTTTGGCTCGTCAAATGCCGCAACGGTTGCATCTTTAATACCCTCAAATTCACGTATAATACGTTCAACCTCGGACAGCTCAATTCTAAAGCCTCTGATTTTCACCTGACCGTCATTTCTGCCTACAAAGTCGATATTGCCGTCCGGCAGGAAGCGTACAATATCGCCTGTTCTGTAAACTCGTTCATAGCCTTTTTCATTTGTAAAGGGATTTTTAATAAAGGCTTTTTCGTTCTGCTCAGGACGGTTCAGATAACCTCTTGAAACGCCGTGACCGGCAACCCACAATTCGCCGGGTACGCATGGTGGCAAACGTCTGCCATACTTATCCACAACATAGAGCTTTGTATTGTCAAGAGCCTTTCCTATAGGAACTCTGTCATAAAGCCTGTCAAGTTCAAATGCTGTTATACAAACTGTACTTTCGGTAGGTCCGTAAAGATTTATCATCTTATGATTTTTCGGAGGTGCAAGGGGTACAAGCTTTTCGCCGCCAACGGACAATTCGCTAATTGAGCTGTTGTCGATTTCAACAGCAAACTGCCTGCCCACCTGAGTTGTCATAAAACTGTGGGTTATTTTATTGTCGTTAAAATATTTGTCAATTGCCACAAGGTCAAGACGGATTGCTTCATCAATGATATATACTGTGGCACCTGTTGTCAGTGCAGGATACATATCCATCATATTGGCGTCAAAGCCGTAGCTTGCGTAGGCGGCTACTCTTGACTGTGAAGTTAGCTTGTAATAATTTCTGTACCAGTTACAGAAGGATACAATATTCCTATGCTCAAGCATACAGCCCTTTGGCGTGCCTGTTGAGCCTGAGGTATAGAGCATAATAAATAAATCCTCAGGCTTGGGATTTTCTTTGATTTTTTCACAAGGCGGTAATGCAGGAATATCCTCAATAAAGAGCACCTCGCCCTTATAATTCGGCACAAGACTAAGCATTTCCTTGCTTGTAATAAGCAGTTTTGCATCGGCGTCCTGCATCATAAATTCAAGACGTTCCTGTGGATATGAGGGGTCAAGGGGCTGGTAGCCTGCACCGGACTTT
The DNA here is from genome assembly GCA_945980035.1 of uncultured Clostridia bacterium. Classification (GTDB taxonomy): domain Bacteria; phylum Bacillota; class Clostridia; order Oscillospirales; family Acutalibacteraceae; genus Ruminococcoides. The sequence goes on along the minus strand of CAMFQG010000018.1, from coordinate 3,696 downwards.
AATGCTCCTATAGACGCAGTCACCATATATTCACATCTTGGAATGAGAACAGATACGACGTCCTCTCTGCCGATTCCAAGTGATGAAATATACGCACCTATCCTTTCTGAAATTTCGTCAACCTCTTTGTATGTACAGCTCTTATCAAGATATACAACAGCTGTGTTGTCGGGATTCTGCTGAGCCTGACGTCTGAACAAAGTAACAATATCTGTCTTTTCGTAATCCCTTTCGGTATTGTTAAAGCTGTCAAGAAGTACAAGCTGACTTGTGTCTGTTATATCAATATCACTTAGGTTTTCTTTTCCCATAAATTCAGTTACTGCTTTTTCAAAGGATTTCAAAAAGCTTTCAGCTGACTTTTCCTCATACAAATCTGCACGGTATTCAAATCTTAAGGAAAAATTACCGTTAATTCTTGAAAGCTCTGCCGAAATATTTGCCTTTGCGTCGGAAACATCTATGCTGTCAGCAAATATTTCCTTTCCGCAAAAGTTAATGTTTCTGAATAAATCACCCTGATACGCAAAAATTGTGGGCGGATTTATCTGTAAATCAGAGCATATATCTGCATATGAATACAAATCATATTTTCTGTTACTTTGAAGCTGTGAATCAAGATTCTTAAGAAATTGCACAATGCTTTCGTTCTTACTGAAATTACAGTAAACGGGCAATGTCTTAACAAACATTCCGCAGGAATTTGAGAGTTTTTCACTTCGTCCGCTATGAATAGTTGCAAAAAGGCTTTCTTCAGCTCCCGAAAATTTTGCAAGCAAAAAGCCGTAAACACCGCAAAAGAATGTGCTTGTTTTTATGCCGTTTTCGTGGCAAAACTTCCTTATGTCATCAGCGTTAAAGGCGGAAAATTCGTAATCAACTGCTTTTGCAAGGGAGTTTCCGTCGTTTTTATCATTCAGCATAACGGAATCAAGCTCAATACCGGCAAAGACAGAATTATAGTATTCCTTTGCCACTCTAAGCTCATCTGTCTGTAATCTTGCCTCTTCTTCCGCTGAAACATCGTTACCTGTAAAAAGCTCCGGTTCAAGGGGCAAACCGTTGTAAGCCCTGTCAACGTCACTTAAAAAAATCTTCGCTGAGGTACCGTCAAAGATAATATGGTGAAAATCGCAGAAAAGCATTACATATGAATCAAGGCTTATAATACAGCAACGGTAAAGTCTTTCCCCTAATAAATCGAAAGGATACACCAGACTTTTTTTATCAAAAGCATCATCGTGCATTTCCTTAACTTCCACAACCGCCTCTTCATGGGAGGAAAGCTTGTAAACTGCTCCGTCGCTGTCAGCAGTTAACCGTGATTTAATGTACGGATGGTTATTAATTCCGGCTTCAACCGCCTGTTTAAGTCTTATAATGTCGATATTCTTGTCAAGCTTTAGAAACAATGGAATGTTGTAGGCAATACTGCCGGGATTGTTCAAATAATCAAAATAAATTCCGTACTCTGTCTTTGAAAGAACATTCTTTTTGTCGTTCATATAAATCACCTCAATAAATTATTTTAAGTCATACTGATAACTACTAAATATATTCTTCTGCTTTAAATTTTAATTACCAGTCTGTTAAAGCCCAGTACACTTGAATATTCAACACTTTTTGAAACTGCCTTTACTACCTTGATTTCCGAAAGGGTTTTTTCGTCGCTGTCATTTGAAACAATATCATATGGTTCTCCGTTGTCACGAATGGAAATTATTGCGTCGCCACCGTCAATCATAATACGAATATCAATATCCGCTTTTTTATTCTTACCGTTACGCTCTGCAATATCTGCCGAAATTCCCTCAACGGCTACGGCTATCCTGTTAGCAATATTTTTTTCAATATTGTGGCTTGAAAGAAATGAAGTTAAATACAGAGAAACACCGGATGCGTTTTCCCTTGAGCCTTTAAAGGACAATGAAACAATTTCATTATTATCATTTGATTCAATAAGATAAAAGCTTTTGTACTTACCTCTTGATTTTCTTTTTATGACAAGGGTTATAAAATATAAGACAATCAAAGTACCCACCTGTGCTACCACAAGTGAAACCCAAACGCCTGTTATCCCGAAAAATACCGAAAGAATAATAGCCGATGGAATCAGTATTGCTATGCCGTTGACAACGGCAATAGTTGTTGACAATGTCTTTCTCTGAATTGCCATATAGTAATAAAGAAACAGAAATGAAAACGCCAGTGCAGGGAATGACAGAGCATTTATCCTGAGTGCGGGAACTGCGTTTGCAATATCGTTTTCGGCGGTAATTCCGAAAAGCCTTATTACAGGTTCGGGGGCAACCAACATAAACAGCATAGTTACAACACTTACTACTGCAAGAATTGTGAATGCCCGTCGAAAGGCATACCGTATTCCGTCAAAATCCTTTTCTCCCAGACAAACACCCACAATGGGTATCATAGTCTGTGACGCTCCTGTTATGAACATAGACATAAAAATCTGACTTGATGAGCATATTGAATAGGAAGCCATTGCGTCTCTTCCGCCGGTGCTCATAATAATCCAGTTGAGGAACAGCATTTTCACCGTTATTAGAAGCGTTCCCAATGCACCGGATAGCCCCACCGTAATCAGCTCGGAGAATATTTTTATAAATTTTTTGGGAGCTTTGAGAATTGTAAAGTCAAACTGCAACGTGCTTTTTTTTGAAGTAAAATGCGTAATCATCATAACAAAGCCTACAGCGTAGCCTGTTACGGTGGCTATTGACGAGCCTGCAATACCCATACCCAAAACGCCCATATATACATAATCCATTATCAGATTTATTACATTTGCCACAATAATTATATTTGAAGCAAAGCTGGGTCTGTTGTCAGTTCTGATGAAATATGTTGAACACAGCAGTATAAGATTAAGAGGTGTTCCTAATATAAACGGTATGTAATACTGATATAAAAGGGGATTCAAAACCTCGTCCTTAGTAAACAAAGAGCATATTCCGCCGGCAAGGGGAAGCTGTATTGCCATCAGTACAACGCACAATAACACAACTGCAATAAAGGTTGTTGTAAAAATGCGATTTACAAGTGTTTTTTCATTCTTGCCCTTTGCAACGGCTATAACACTTGAAGCTCCCAGTCCGAACAAAATTGTCAGCGAAAAATAAAGCTGAGCTACAGGAGATAACAGGTTTATTGCAGCCAAAGCATTCTTTCCGAGAATGTTGCCGGCTATTATTGAATCCACAATCATCGCAATATTTGTAGCCATAGCCGTAAGAACGGTAGGCAAAAAATATTCAGAATACTTCCTGTTTATTGTGACAGAATTACGTCTTAATGCTGTTTCACTCATAACATCACTCTCTTAAAAAACTATGCTTTTTCTATCTCCAGAAAACTGTCCATTCCTGTCATAGTGAATATTTCCATAATCATATCATTTACATTAACAAGCCTAAGCTTTCCACCGACACCGGCCAATTTCTTATGAAGCATTAAAATAACCCTGAGCCCTGCACTTGATATGTACTCAAGCTCTCTCATATTAAGAGTAACCGTTTCAATTTCATCAAAAGAATTGCGGTTAATCTCCTCCTCTAACTGCGGTGAAGTGATAGTATCCAATCTTCCGCTTAATGAAATTATAAGATTCTGATTACTTATATTAGTTGTGATTTGCATAATAATACCTCCAATGTGAATATTTATTTAATTATAATA
>CAMFQG010000017.1 GCA_945980035.1 uncultured Clostridia bacterium | reverse complement strand
ACCTAAGCCTTCGTCGGCAGCGTCAGATGTGTATAAGAGACAGATATAATACGGAGGCTTGCTATGGAAAAGAAGATAATTTTAAGTGCCGACAGCACTTGCGATTTAGGACAGGAATTGATTGCTCGTTATAATGTAGTTACAGTTCCTCTACACATTGTGTTAAATGACAAAAGCTACGACGACTTGGTAAATATAACTCCGGATGAGATTTATCAGAATTTCGACAAAACAGGTAAACTGCCAAAAACCTCTGCAGTTAACTGTCAGGAGTATATTGACAGGTTTAAACCCTATGTTGATGAGGGTTATGAGGTAATTCATATAAATATTGGCAGCGCGTTGTCAACATCATATAATCAGTGTTGCATTGCCGCTAAGGAGCTGGGGCACGTTTATCCCGTTGACTCCTGTAATCTGTCAACAGGCTCAGGACTGCTTGTTATTGAGGCTGCTGAAAGAATAAAAGCAGGAATGTGTGCAGAGGATATTGCAAAGGAAGTTCAAGGCTTAGCCTGTAAGTGTCACGGTAGCTTTGTTGTGGATAAGCTTACTTATCTTCGTGCAGGCGGAAGATGCTCTTCTCTTGCGGCTTTAGGTGCTAATCTTCTTAATATAAAGCCCCGTATTGACGTAAACAACCGTGACGGAAGTATGTCCGTAGGCAAAAAATATCGCGGAAAGCTGATAAAGGTTTTGGAAACCTATGTGAATGAGCAGTTTGAACAGTATGAAAATATCGCAAGAGATCGCGTGTTTATCACTCATTCAGGTGTGGATAAGGAAGTATTGGATTTCGTATATGACTTGGTAAAATCCAAAGATTACTTTAAGGAAATATTAATCACAAGAGCAGGCTGTACTATTTCCTCCCATTGCGGTCCCGGAACATTAGGCGTGCTGTTTATGACGGAATAATTAGTAAACGGAGAAATGATGGATACAATTACAGTAAATGAAACGCAGGATAGAAAATCAGTTAACAGGGAAATAAGGAGAATATCAAACACAAGCTTTTTGCCTGTGCTGATTTTTCTTGTACTTGATATTTCTTATATTCTATTTCGCAATAATATAAACTCCATTCTTGAGAGTATATCTATTATACCAATTAATGACAGTGCAGTAAAATTTATACAGTATATTTATATGTACCTGCTTGTTATTCCTTTGTCGATTTTGGCATTTCAAATTGTACAGGGTAAAAGGAATAATTACAGAATTTTAGATAATTACCGCAAACCTCAAAAATCCTTTGGATGGGTTTTCAGGTGGATAGTAATTTCAATGGGCATTGTGTATATCACCGGTATTGTAACAAAGCTGTGTTCCTTTGCTTTTCAGTATATAAGCGGTATAACCCTGTACGATTCATCTCCCGGAGCGGAATTGTTTGTGATGTTCAGCGTAGAGGACACTCTGGTGATGACTTTGCCTGCAATGGTGTTTGCACCTGTATTTGAAGAGCTTTTATTCAGAGGAGTGGTGTGCCGAAACAACGAGCCGACAGGTCAGTTATTTGCAATAGTAGCCTCCGGATTGTTGTTTGGTTTATGGCACGCAAATTACATTCAGGCTGTTTATGCAACGGTAATGGGAATGTTGTGCTGTTTCTTATATCTAAAGACAAAATCGCTGATTCCCTCAATGATATTTCACTTTTTAATAAATACCATATCTGTAGTGAATATGTTGGTGATCGGCTGTATTGATATTGACGCGTTGCAGTCGGAAGATATTTACCAAATAATTCCCTACATAGGACAAATATTGTTTTTGCTTTGTTCGGTACTTTTAATTTTCTGTATCATAATATCGAGCATTATACTTCTGATTTTGGAAATAGTGTTGTTCAGAAAATCCTTTAAGTTTGAAAAAACAAAGCTGAGTATATCTCTGATAAGAAAAAACATAGTGTATTATACTTCGCCCATAACACTGATAGTAATGAGCTTTTTAGTGTTCGCCACAGTAATGAATGCTGTGTTCGGCTATTGGGAATGGCTAAAAATATAAGGCTGTCGCAGGACAGCCTTTTTTCTATATGTACGGTGATACGTCGTCTTTAATAAGCGAATACGCCTGTAGGATACAGTTGTAAATTGTTTCTTCGTTAGCTTTGCCGTGAGCCTTGATAATGTTCTTATTCACTCCTAAAACTATTGCACCTGCAAATTCGTTAAACGAATAGTATTTCCTGATGGAATCAATATTCTCCAGAAATGCTTTCTTTAGTTCTTCGTTGGCGTTGTTTAGAATTGTATCGCTGATTTTTTTTACGATACCTTTGCCTACTGACTCAGAATTTTTAAGAATCATATTGCCTACAAGACCGTTGCATACAACAACATCTATCTCTCCCGAGAAAATATCATCAGGCTCAATGTTGCCTGCAAAGTTCAGCTCTGATTCTTTCAGCATTTTGAAAGTGCTTTGCATTGTTGCCGTTCCTTTGGAATCCTCTTTGCCTACGGAAAGCAAGGCAACCTTAGGGTTGTTCTTGCTTGCAAATTTTTTGATGCAGTCAGCACCAAGCGTTGCAAAATTAACAAGGTCCTTGTCCGTTGGCTCAAGATTGGCGCCACAGTCAAGCATACATACAAATCCGCCGTTATAGCAGGGGAATATAGATGCTAAAGCAGGCTTTGTGGAGTTTGGCAAAAGCCCTATTTCAATCATTGACAGCATAAGTATTGCACCGGTATTTCCTACGCTTATCATACAGGAATCTCTGTCACAGCTTTTCAGCTCCTCAACGGCTTTGTTGATTGAGTAATCCTTTGCCTTAGTAGCTGCCAAAACAGGATTGTCATTGTTGGTAAGCACCGCATCTGCATTAACAATTTTTATTCTGTCATTGTGATTATTGCAATCTTCCAATCCTTTGTTGATTTCATTTTCATCACCCACAAAGGTAAGAGTAATATCCTCAAAGGAGTCTAACGCCTTTACGGCACTTTTTACAAGAGCACTTGGGGCGTTATCTCCGCCAAATAAATCTAAAATAATATCTACCATAGTTACACTACCTTATACAAAAAACATAGTTATATATTTCCTGACCGCCGTTAATAAAGTTTATTTCTGCGTTAGGAATTGAACTGTTAATGATTTTCTCTATTTTTGAGGTTTTTTGAATAGGCTGGCTTTTCCCTAAGAATATATCAAAAGTTCTTTTGCTGTATATCTGAGGGAGCTTTTCCATTAGGGCAGCGATAGTAGTCTGAACATCCTTATTGGCTGTGACAATTTTATCATTTATCATTCCTATGTAGTCGCCTGCAGAAATCATAATTCCGCCCATATTTGCACTTTTGTTTGCAACAGCAACTGTGGCTGTGGTAGTGTTGAGCACTGCCTCTTTCATTTTTGAAAGTATTGTATTTACACTTTCAAATTTATCTGCCACACTTAATGCGGAATATCCCTCTGCCATAGAGCTTGACTTTACAATATGGATAGATTTATTAGAATTTGACTGTGCCTGTTGTGCAACCATAAGAATGTTTTTGTTGTTTGGAAGAATGATAATTTCATTACAGTCGGAGCTGTTTACACAGTCTAAAATCTCTCCAACGGAAATATTGTCGGATTGTCCGCCGTCAATAACAAACTTAGCACCTGAATTTTTGAATATATCCGCCGTTCCGTTGCCGTCTGCTACCGCAATAATATCGTAATTGCTTTTTTCAATGGCAATCATTTCTTGGTGCTGGACGTTCATATTTTCAATTTTAATTTTTTTGAACTCTCCGTATTTATGGAAGAACGTAAGGATATTTTCAGGTTTTTGAGTATGTACGTGAATTTTCAGTATGTTGCCGTCCTTAACAGAAACTACTGAATCTCCCACAGTGTTAAGGTAGTCAACAGCAGTTTCCTCACGTAACTCGGACATTAATTCTATGATAAGCTCGGTGCAGTAACCAAAGCTGTCACTTTCAGGAGCTTGGCTCTGAACATTTACAGATTGAGTATATTTATCTAAATCTATCTCGAAACTATCGGAACAGGCTTTTAGCATACCTGTCAATAAAAATACAAATCCCATAGCACCGCTGTCAACAACTCCTGCTTCTTTCAAAACAGGCAACAGCTCAGGGGTTCTTTCCAAGGATTCCTTTGCACCTGTCAGCAAACACTCTATAAAGTCCGCAACGGACATTTCTTCCGAAAGCTCCTCTTCGGCATATTCGGTAGCCTCTCTGCAAACAGTCAGGAAAGTGCCCTCTACAGGGCTTGAAACAGCGTTGTAGGCTGTTTGAGTACCGTTTTCAAATGCCTCAAACAAAGTTTCAATAGAAAGCTCGTCTGCATATTTTAAACTGCCTAAAAATCCTTTGAACCACTGTGACAGAATTACTCCCGAGTTGCCTTGAGAAGCCATTAACACTCCGTTGTATAAATCGTCGAAGTCGTCCTCCTGCAGCTCTCTGTCACCGATTTTCACAAGCACCTGAACAATACCGTCCATAGTATGATTCATATTTGTGCCTGTATCTCCGTCAGGAATAGGGAATACGTTAAGGCTGTTAAGCCTTTCGATGTTATTGTATATTTCATCGTTTGCTCCGTATAACATTCCTTTTAAATTTGAAATTTCCATTTTCGCCTCAAAATATTTATGTAAATTATTTATGTTTGTTTAAAAAGTCCATAATTGACTTATCGTATTTTTCTGTGTCGGCAATTCTAAGATGAGAATGAGCACCATGCTGAAACCATACTATCTCTTTTTTATTGCTGCCACATACATTGTAAAGCTTTTTTGCAAGTGTTGGAAGTGAGCTTACGTCCTCTTCACCGCAAAGGAAAAGCACAGGCTTTTTGATTTTTTTAATATATTTTATGGGACGCTGTGTAAAAATGTTCACCTTTATCTTTGATAGTACAAGCAACGCCATTTCCTCTGCAACAGGAAATGAAATATGACCTGCGGTTTTTATCCTCTGCTTTAGTACATTGTAAAAAGAAGCATAAGGTCCCTCGATTACAATGGAGTTTAGATATTTTTGATTTTCTGCCAGCAGGAAAATTGCCGTTGATGAGCCTATACATATTCCGTGAATAACAAAGTTTGAACAGTTGTACTCATTGTGCAAAAAGTCAATCCAGTTTTTTATATCGATTTTATCCTTGATACCTAAACCGCTGTAAATACCCTCGCTTAAACCGTGAGCTCGTACATCGGGAACAAAAACATTGCAGCCTGACTTTCTGTAAGGCTCACCGAAATAGTATTCATAAAGGAGCGATTCCGCACGTCCGGGAATAATTATTGCAGTTTTGTCAAAGCCAAAGTCAAAATATTCTCCGTAAAGTGTAAGTCCGTCACTTTTTATGGAAACCTCTCTTTTATGCTCTTTGTACTTTTCAGCCCAAGCAATTCCCAAATCAAACATAACGGAATGTTCTTGATTCTCCGGACAACTGTTTGCACGTCCCCACTTTTCCTTTGAGGTTCTTACAAAGGTGTTTTCAAACTGCTTTTTTGCAATGGGCATAGTAATAATCAGCATCACAACAGTTGAGGATATAAAGAGAAATACAAGAATTGCTATAATAATTCCTATTATTAGGTTCATTTTATGTACTCCGATATTATTTATTTAAAATATCCTCTAACATTTTAGCTTCCACGCTTAAATCGTCAGACGCAACCGGTCCCATATAGAAAACTGCAGCCATACCCGGTCCGATAGATGCACCGCAGGCTTTGCATACGGTGGTCATAATAATTTCCTTTGGATGGAATTCATTTTCGATAAGCTCCTTTAACTGCATAGCCTGAGGCTTTCTGTTGGAGTAGGAAATAAAGATTGTCTGCTCCTCAGGATTTTCTATAGTCTTTTTCATATATTCAATAGTTGCATCATAGAGCTTTTTGTAGCCCTTTGCTTTGCCGATGATTTTGTTCATACCTGCAGAGTCCAAGTCAGCCAAAGGCTTAATTGAAACAAGACTGCCCATAACAGCGGCAACATTTGATACTCGTCCCATTCTTCTTAGGAAGAATAAGTCGTCAACAGTACCCATCTGGTGGATACGGCGTTTGTTTTCTTCTGCCCACTGAGCAACCTCTTCAATAGGCTTGCCTGCCTTTTTCATTTCACCAAGCTTAGATAATAGCAGTGCAAGAGCACCTGAATATCTTTGTGAGTCAATACAGATAATCTTTCTGTCAGGATATTTTTCCTGTAGCTCTTTAGCTGCAATACAGCAAGAACCATATGTACCGCTTAGTGCTGATGATAATGAAACATTAAGAACATCATAGCCCTTTGAAAGATATTTTTCAAAGAAATCCTTTTGGTCTGCAAGGCTTCTGATTGCTGTTTTGTACATAGCCTTTTTGGTCATTGATGTGTAAAATTCAACAGGTGACATTTTATCCCACTCAAGTGAAGAGTATTCGGTGTGACCGTCAGGGAATTCAAGAATGCCCGGCAGGTAGTCATCAATACCAAATCTTTCTCTCAAGTCAGCTGTAAGGTCGCAAGAGCTGTCGCATAAAATTACATATTCGTTCATTTTTTCTTCTCCTTTTATTTTGAATTTTCAATAATAGATATAATATCTCCTACGGTTTTGCAGGAGGTAAAACCCTCTACATTCAGGTTTATGTGGAATGTGCTTTCAATTTCAAGCATTATCATTACAAAGTATAAGCTGTCAATACCAAACTTTGTAAGAGGATCCGACTCTGAAATTTCTTCCCTTTTAAAGGGGAACTGCTGATTGGTTTTTTCAAAAACCTTTACAATTACATCGTACAGTTTATTTATCATTTTTTGTACCTCGCTGTTTGTTTTGTTCAATTATTATTTTGTGCTTTTCCTTGATATTTGCAATTACAGCTAAATCCTTAGAATTAGTAATGCTGTTGCAATTATCCATTATAATGTCCATTTTACTTTCAAGTAAATGGGTCATTTCTTCGGTGCTGTTTTTAGTATTTCCCAAAGCTTGGGGTTTTATAGGATTACCTATATAAATATAGGTTTTTTTGAATAGCTTGTAACTGCTGTTAATGTAAACCGGTACAACAGGGGAGGAGGTCATAATAGACATCATTGCTGTGCCGGAGTGAAAGGGCAAGGTTTTTTGTGTAAAGTTCATTTGCCCCTCAGGGAAAATAATCAAATTGCCGTCGCTGTTAAGCTCCCCAAGACATTTCTTTATACAGTTCCAGTCAAAGCCTGTGCGGTCAAGGAAAATACAGCCGATTGCCTTTTGCATATTGTGCAGAAATTTATTTTCTGCCATAATATCCTCAGCGGCAATACAGCGAGGGGAGGTTCTTCTGAACACATAATAAAGCATAGGAGCGTCAATCCACCAAGAATGGTTACTTATTGTAATCATTCTTTTTTCATTGTAAAGCATAGCCTTTGCCATATCGCTTTCAAATGCCACCCTTGGTCTTAAAAATATTTTAATCAGCGGTGAGGATGTTGCCATCAAAAATCTGTAAAGAAAAGTTACGTGTGATTTCTTAGGCTTTTTTTCCTTGTTACTATACATTGAGTTGTGGTAAAAATCGTGGTATTCCACTGTTTTATTTCTTACTGCTTCGGTAACTGCTATTGCGTTTTCGCTTAGCTTTTTATTTTCTTCTACGTAATCTTTAGCATAAATTAAATCGCCGATAAAGGCCTTGTTTCGCTTTTTAAATATACCAAATCCGCCTCTGTGATAAATAGGGAGTATAGGGGCATTAGACTCCATTGCAATAAGTCCAAGACTTTTTTTATAGTCGAACATTTCATCTGAGGTTTCAATTCTGCCCTCAGGGAAAACTAATACAACTCCGCCTTTTTTCAAAATTCTTAATGATTTAAAGATAAAGTCAGGATTTGAAGAAAATCTGTCGGTACGGATTGCCCCCAAAGCTTTTAAAATGATTCTCAAAAAAGGATTGAAGTCATAAAGAGCTTCCGAAACAATTACATTTATCTTTCTGAAAGGAAACATTGTAGCTATCATTATATAGTCGATAAAAGCTCTGTGGTTAGCACTAATAATCAAAGGGCCTTTTCGCCAAAAGGGTTCTTTATACTTTTTTCCTAAAAAGTATCTTTTTGGAAAAAACAATAATAACGCAGGAATAATATTTGTAATTTTTAAAAAACATCTTAATAAAAACATATTATTTACTTTCCTTATGTTGATATATGTAATTTGCAAAGGACATTGGTGTTAGGAGAAGATTGCTGTCCGTGTCAATTTCAACTCCGGTTTGCTCCTTGATTTCTGCAAGAAGCTCAAAATATCCTAAGCTGTCACCGCCTGCGTTTACAAAATCAACCGTATCGGTGATTTTTTCCACAGGAGTGTTTGTTGCCTTTGCAAAAATACTCTTAACGGTATTCATTATTTCCCTGTACTCTTTGTCCTCATAGTGAGCCATATTCTCTGTAGCGGAAATACTGCAGGCTTCGTAAAAAATACTGTTGGAGTCAATTCTTCTTTTTAGCTCTTTTCTGTCAACTGATTTAAGACTAAAGGGAATTTCGTCAATTATTCTTATTACCGCTGTAGGACGTTCAATCAGAGGTAGCTTTTCAATGGATTTATATAATTTATCCAGAGCATTTGCAAGGTAAAGTGCAGAGTTATTACTGCTGTATGACAGGGCAAGTATCAGCTGTTCTTTGTTATTTATCTTGCCGTACAGTATTGTTGCAGTTTCAAATTCACTTGTATCTAACTTTTCTTCTATTGCCTCGGGAGAAAGGTTTTCTCCTCCTGAGGTTACTATAACATCATCATTTCTGCCTATTACTTTAAGTCGGTTTTTGCTGTCTAACTCCACAATATCGTTGGTGTTAATAAACTGTTCGTTAAATTCTATGAATTCACCGTTTTTATATGTACCGATAAAAGTATTATTATTTGCAATTTCAAGTTGACCGTTTTCGTTTATTCTGTAATCCACATTTGAGAACAAGGGACCGCAGTTTGTTGTAAGTCTGTCCTGTGCTTTTCTCGAAAGATTAACCGACAGGATACCACATTCTGTAAGTCCGTAACCGTTGTAAAGAGAATATCCAAGTCCGTTCAGAACTCTCAGAGTTTCAGGAGAAATAAAACCGCCTCCCGAAATCAGAAAATGCAGGTTTGTGCCTAAGGCTTGTTTTCTGACCTTTTTAAAAACAGTGTTTCTTATTATTGAAACGCCGATATGAGGAAAAACAGTCTGGAGCTTATTTGAGAAGTTTATCATTTTGTTAAACAAATCGGTTTTGCCTTGGACTTCAACTTCTCTTAAAAGATTTTTTACAACCTTATCCCAAACAAGAGGAGTAGCAAAAAAATGGGATACATTTTGATTTCTGCATACCTCCTGTATTGTATTTGGATTATAGTCAGGCAGGAATATCAAGGTTCTGCCGAAAAATGTAAACCACATCATTGTTGACACAAGACCGAACACGTGATAGAAAGGCAGAAACGCAAGTATTCTTACGTTTAGCTTTCTGTCGTGCTTTATGGTGGGGTTTATCTTTACAATGTCCCCTGTAAGCTCAATTTGTGAGCATATGCTGTGACCGTTGTGACAAATGATTTTAGGAGTTGCGGTGGAACCGCTGGTGACCATTATTATTCTGTCCTCCCAATTTTGTGGGGATATTTCCGTATGACTTTTACCGAAAAATTCATCTATTGTAATACCTTTAGAAATATCTGAGCTTTCCGAAAATACAAATACAGGATTAGTGTTTTCTATTACATATTCACTTGAGCTGATGTCCTGACGGGTATTTAAAAGCAAGGGAATAAAGCCTGCTTTTAAGATACCCCAAAAGCAAGCAACCCACTGGGGGGAATTTTCAAGATATATTCCGATTATTTTGGAATTGCTGTTTTGGTAGTTGCTGTTAATAATGTCAGCAACCAAATCTACTTTTTTGAATAATTCACTGTAGGTTGTTTTAATTACAGTGTTATTTTCAAGATGCTCTGAAAAAACCTCAGAACTATAATTTTCCGTAATAATGTTATACACAGACTGAAAGCTAAGTCCGTATTCTTTTAGTTGTGATAACGTGTGATTAACAATATACATATCCTATCTCCGATTTATAGGTTTTTTAAATCCTCAATCATAATCATCAACGATGCTTCCGCCTGAGGAAGAATTCCCAGATAGTCAAGAAAAGCGTGAGATACTCCGTTAAAGCGGATTACTTTGCTTTCAACGCCATATTTCTTTAAAAGCTTTCCAAAATACTCGTCCTGTAAACGAAGCCCGTCAAATTCACAGGTGAAAAGCGTGCATTTAGGTAATTTGGACAAGTCTGCATACACAGGGCTGACGTCAGGCTTTGTTAAATATTCCTCAGTAAGCTCAGGAAGGTAACAGTAAAAAATCATCTGCATGAAATCATTACTGCCCTGACCGTCTGCTCTGCCCAAAGCCAATCTTGACTTTATCAATTCCCTTTGACTTTCTGCAATACAATACTTGCTTTCTTCCCATTGATATTTCTCAAAACCGGGTGACATATCCACACAGGGATAGAAAAGTCCAAGATAGTTTACAGCAATATGCTCCGGTAAATCCAAAGCTGTTGCAACTGCAAGATTACCTCCTGCACTGTCACCGCTGAGGGCGATTTTATTTTTATCTATTCCGTATTTTTCGCTGTTTTGGTATATTTCGTCAATCAGTCCAAGACAATCCTCAATAGCCGCAGGATATTTATTTTCAGGTGCAAGTGAATAGTCAATGTTAAAAACAACAGCGTCTGCTTTTTCTGAAATATATTTGCAAACATTTTGGTAGGAGCTTGCTTTTCCTGCAAAAAATGAACCGCCGTGAATATAAATAACTGCTTGCTTGTCCTTGCAGTTTTCCTGTGGACGGTAGAAATACACGTCGATACTTCTGCCTTTTAAATTTACAGTAAGCTTTTCTTCTTTTATATCCTTATCGTTTAAGTTATTTGCAAAGGTTTTTGTGTGAGCCCTTACCTCTTCAACTGTAGGCGGAGCATCTCTTTTAGGCAGTTTTTGTTTGAAATCAAACATTGCTTTTCTGATAAAGTATTCTCTTGGATCAAAAACACCGTTCTCTTCAAGGTCGGGGATTTTTCTAATATCAATTTCCAATCCGTCAACCTCAACGGGGTTTGGAGAGTTTGCAATTTTTATTGATAATTCTCTGTTACATAGTTCCATTTCTTTTCACCTCAAGTATGCGACAAAACTTGCTCCAAAGTAATGTCATTATACAAAGTACAAATAATGCCAAAATATCCCCTAAAATAAAGCTGTTGAAGCTCAAAATAAATAATAGGGAGATAATACCTGCTACAATATATTTTGCTGATATGAATAATATATTCGGTGCATTACAAATTTTGCGATAAGTATCTTTTTTCCCTCTTTTTACGCGTGTAATCAGTATGTGCAAAGCAATAAAAAGTAACATAGAAATCACACAGTACAATAGTTTATTATTGGGGATAAATCTAAAGATTATATCTATACTGCTCAAATATAGTATATAAGTCAGTAAATAAATTATTCCGCTTTTTATCAAATGGCCCTGAATTCTCAGAGTGTCAATTACAGGTCTGAAGTGAGAGGTAGTGTTACCTTCATCATAAATAGTCTTAATAGGAATCTCTATTATTTTATAATTTTTGTGTGCTGCTTTCACAGCTACGTTTATTTCATATTCGTATTTTTCACCTTTAACAGACAGCAAAAAGTCGCAAGCCCACATAGGAAATGCCCTGAGCCCCGTTTGGTTGTCATACAGGTATTTGCCGGTAACAAGTGAATATACAAGCCTTGATAAATCGTTGCCTACCTTTGAGCGCAGGGGAATGTTGTTTTTTAAATCTCTTGTGCCTAATATAATTTCGTTATTATCGGTTAAGGCTCTGCTGATTTTTATAATATCTTCAACGGAATGTTGACCGTCGGCATCGGCAGTAATAAAACCGTTAATTTCTCTGTAGTTGCTCTTGATATACTCAATACCGTTTTTTAGGGCATAACCTTTTCCGCGATTTTTTGAGTAACCGATAACCGTAGCATTTTCAGAGGCTTTTTTGAAAATATTATCATATTCGGGATTGCTTCCGTCATTTACAATTAACACCTCAAAGGACAGCTCTTTTAGCTGTTTTGCGAGAGTGCAAAGAGTATTTTCAGGATTGTAGGCAGGTATTAAAATTACACTCTCCATTTGATGCTCCTTTTAAGGTATTTTTTGTGAAAACACGCACATTCCCACTATAAAAAATCAACCTTTATTATACATAATTATAGAATACTTGTCAAATAAAAGAGAATTTTGTCGGATAATATAATGTTCTGAAAATTTTGGATTTTAAACAGGCAAACTTTACTCTTATGTTATTCATTCTGTGTGAGTATTTAACATTCAAATATACAACAAAAAGACTGCAAACCTACATTTTCGGCAAGTTTGCAGTCTTTGAATTATGGTTGTTTTTATCTCTGCAATTATCCTATATTAATTTGTTCAATTTAGATAACTGACTTAATTAGCAGACTTTTAAACTAATTACTTTAGTTACTTTCTTTGACTTATACTTTGTATTTCCTTTAGCATTAATTTTTACAGTAATTTTGTAAACGCCTTTCTTTAATGCCTTTCCTATAGTTAAGTAACCATCTGTGTTTAGTTTAAACTTTTTATCAACAGTAGATTTTAGTTTGTCTCCGTTTTTGGTAATCTTGGAAATAACTCCGCTAACCTTACCTTGTGCTTTTGAGATTGTAATTGCCTTTTTTACAACTTTCTTTGTCTTAATGGATTTTGCCGCTACAGTTATGGTTTTTGCTTTTACAACAACCGGATTAGCCTTTTTTAACGGTGGGGTAGTAGGATTAATAATATTATTCTCTCCCTTTGTGGCTGATGTAACGGATGTAGTCGGTTCAGTCGGTACAGTTGACGTGGTTGGTACAGTTGATGTAGTTGGTGCAGTAGACGTAGTCGGTACAGTTGAAGCAGTCGGTATGGTTGATGTAGTTGGTGCAGTTAGTGCAGTCGTTACAGTTGGTGTAGTAGATGTGGATTCTGTATCAGACAATTTCGGGAACTGGCCGTTGGAATAAACTGCATTATTAGACTGTGCTTCATTCTTTGTCTTATAATAACCATAAGTGCCGTCGCCGTAATAATAGAACCAAGAACCATATCCTATTTTTTGATTTTCGTTACCATTATCAATAACAAAAATCATATTATCAAAGTTCTCTATACCATCAGGGTAAAAACCATACCTTTCGTTAGTAATTCCGTCTTTGTGATAATAGCAATCTGAAGGAATATCCTCTGTTCGTTTACCATTTTCCAAAGTATCATTAAAGATTACTAAATTTATTTCTTCGGGAACGTCGGCATAGAATATATTTTGTGCAGAGTCTTTTTCTGTTACAAGATATCCCGGCCATGCTATATTGTTTTCTACACAACTATAGGGACCGATAAACCAGTAAATTGCCGGTGAGCATGTATCAAGGTTTTCTCCGTCATAACTTGAATTCGATACACTTTTCCATTCATCAGGCAGATAGAAATAAAGTCGCTTGGTCTTTACCTGATTATCAGGATTGGAGTTTACGGAGTCTGTAATTAACGGCAGTTGCAAAGGAACAGGAGGTTTTGTCGGTTCGGTAGGGGGTAGAGTTTCTCCTGTGACAGTTGCAATATCAACAAATTCCCAATGATGTTTTTTTGCATAAGTTTCAGCATAGGTTCCCGGGAAACCTATAATTGTTTTCATTGCTGAATCATAAAATCCGTAGTAAATATTCTTGATACTTGCCGGTAAAATTATAGATTTAAGGCTGTTACAATGGTAGAATGCGTCTTCTTTGATATATGCCAAGGTTTTTGGTAAAACTACTTCACTCAATAATCTGCATTCATAGAAGGTTTCTTCGTAAATAGTAATAATACCTTCCGGAATAACAATTTTGGGAAGCGTTGTGCAATATCTGAATGCGCCCTTTTTAATGGTTTTCAGAGAGTCAGGAAAGATAACGTCGGTTAATCCGTGACAGTAGGAGAATGTATCCTGATTTATTATGGTAACTTTATCGGGAATATCAATCTTTTCCAGAGCCTTGCAATTTGTAAAGGCTTTGCCACCGATATAATCTACGTCCTTAGGGAGTTCAATGGATTTTAGTGAACTGCATCCAAAAAATGCACCAAAAGGTATGCTTGTTACGGAATCAGGCAATTCAATATTAACAAGATTTGAACAGTTAATAAAGGTTTTCTCTCCCAGGTACTTAAAATCCGCAGGTAATGTAATTGAAATAAGATTTTTCTGATTTCTAAATGCGCCGCCGGCAGTAGCAATAGTTCCTGCCCTTGCTGTGATTTCAGTATTTTCCGGCATTACACCGCAGTATCCGTAAAGAACATTTTGGTAATATACAATGCCTGATATATTGTTTAGCCAAACGGTGCCTGCTAGTGCGTTTTCTCCTATAGCAGTAATTGTACCCTCTGCCTGAATAGTTTCCAGATTTGTGCAACCGTTGAACAGGTTAGCCTTAAATTCGGTAACGGACTTTGGAATAACTATCTCTTTTAGTGAAGTACATTTCGAGAACGCATCTTCCCCTATGGAAGTAACACTTTCAGGTATGGAAATCTTATTAAGTGAAGTACACTCTGAAAAAGCCGAATTAGCAATCGATGTAACTCCGTTTGGAATATCAATTTCCTCCAGTCCTGTGCAAAGGCTGAATGCACTCCAAGGAATCTCTTTTGCGTTTTTTGACAATTTAACCTTCTTTAAATATTTATTGCCTTTAAAGGCGTAATATCCCATACTTGTTACGCTGTCAGGAATTACAATTTCGCTGATTTTTAAACCTGCAAAAGCAATGTCTCCTATAGTTTCACAACCGTCTGGTATGTTCACATCAGCCAGTTCATAACAACAATAAAAAGCCTGCTCTTGAATGGTTTTTATATTCTTACCAATGTGAACCTTTTTTATTTTTTGGCAATCGAGAAACGCACAACTTCCGATTGTTACAATAGAATCAGGTAAAATTACTTCTGTAAGAGCGCTGCATTCATAAAATGCTCTTTCTCCTATTTCTTCCAAACCCTCTCTTAACTGAAGATTATTTAGTTTCTTGCATCTGAAGAATATATATTTGCCGAGTTTCTTTGCTCCGCTGCTAAAATCTGTGAGATTACTGCACATATAAAATGCATTATCACCAACTGAATTTACACCGTCCGGAATATCAACAGCAACAAGTTTTGTATAACTGAATGCGTTTTTTCCTATTTCTTTTACTGATTTTGGAATTGTAATTTCTGTAATTGCAGTACCGTGAAAAGCCCATTCAGGTATTCTTTCAACTTTATCTCCGATAACAACCTTTGTTATGTTATTGCAATTGTTAAATACTCTTTCTTCACCGGTAGCATTTACAGCGTTGAAATAAACTGTGGTAAGGGTACTTAATGAATTGAAATTATTTCTTTTGAATCTTTCGATTGTTTCCGGAATAACTATACTTTCAATTCCCATATAATCTTCAAAAGCAGATGAATCTATCACAGTAACGGTGTATCCGTTAACTTCTGAAGGAATTGTAACATTCTTTTCATTACCGATATATCTTACGATTTCAGCAGTAGTGTCACCGGTGATTTTGTATGTATAGTCACCGCAAACACCATCATATTCTGACCAAGGATAAATAATGGTAACGTCTGTATCAACAGTAGGTTCTTCATATTCTGAAGAAAGCTCAGTACCTTCAACCAAGGGGTAATCCTGAGTTATTGTTACAGTAGAGGATTGCTCTGTAGGTTCTGTTATTGCTTCTGTAGGATCTGTTTCATATGCAGAGTTGCTGTTTATAGCGGTATTTTTTAAGGTTGTTTTATTATTTCCTGCTTCAAATAAATCTGTGCTATCGCCTGTTTGCGTAGCGGTAATTTCTTTTGCATCTGCAATTATCGGTGTAATGAAAACTACACTTGAAATCATTAACACAGAAAGCAAGATACATAAGGTCTTTCTAAATTTTTTCATAATTTTTCCTCCTGTCTTAAGAATAACTTATCAAACAAATTTATATGCAAATTTAAAATCGTTTACCATTATCTATATAAAAATTTTACCATTACCGGTTAATTATTGCAATTGGCATAAATGACAAATCCTTGTTCTTTGTTTTGTGCATTTTTCAGAACAAGAAGTAAGGTTCACTTTATAAATTCTACCATTTTTCAGCATAATAAAAAAGGCTGTTGACAATTACAGACTATTGTGATAGTATAGGTTTCAGAAGATAGACTATAGTGATAGTCTGAGGAGGGATTTTGTGGAAATTAAAATATTTGACAGCGAAATAAAAATAATGGAATTGATTTGGGAGCACAAGGAAATAAGTGCAAAAGAACTGAGCATTATTGCCAATGATAAGTTTGGATGGAACAAGAACACAACCTATACCGTAATAAAAAAGCTTGAAGCTAAAGGCTATATAAAACGAAATGATCCTAACTATATCTGCACTCCGCTTATAAGCAAAAATCAGGTGCAGTCATCTGAAACAAAAAGTCTTGTGAAAAGACTTTTCGGCGGTTCAAAAAAAGCATTGTTTTCAGCATTGTTAGAGGACGAATCTTTAACTCAACAGGATATTGATGAACTAAAGGAGCTTATAGATAAGAGGTAAATATGATTAGCGAGGTTTTCTATTGGGTGCTGAATATGAGCATTATTTCAACCCTGTCCTTTTTAGTAGTATTTTTAATAAGCAGAATAAAGATAATACCCAAAAATATAGTATGCTTGCTGTTTGTTATTCCGTATTTACGTATGGTGATTCCTTTTGGATTTTCAAGCAAATTTAGCTTGGCTAATCTTTTATCAAATTTTGTTAAAACAGTAAAGGTTGATGATTTGGATTTTTCTGCTATGAATACCGTAAAGCTTGCTGAGTCTTATTTTCCTATTTCGTACAAAAGCAATCTTATCGAAAATGTATTTATAGTTGCAGGGATTGTATGGATTTCTGTTGCGTTGCTTTTACTTGTTTTCTTTGCTGTTTCGTACTTTTACAGTATGCTTCGCTTGAACAACGCAAAGCATTACAGGGATAATATCTATTTTTTAGATTCGGCAGAGGGAGTAGCAGTTTACGGAATAATCAAGCCTAAAATAGTTTTGCCTGTATCATATAGAGATATAGATTTGACCTGCATATTAGCTCACGAGAAGTCCCACATCAAAAGGCTGGACAATTTGTGGAGGATTATAGCTTTGTGCATAACAGTAATCCATTGGTTTAATCCCTTTGCATGGATAATGCTGAAAACTTTTTTGTCACAGCTTGAGTTAGCCTGCGATGAAAAGACGGTAAAGGAAATAGGGGAGGAGAACAGGAAAAAATACGCCTACGCAATACTGGAGGCTCAGGAATCGCGGAGAATAATTCCCTCGTCCTTTAGCGGTTCAAAAACAAGAAAAAGAATAAATAACATACTTGATTTCAAAACAGCTACGGTCTTTTCTACAATTTGCTCTGTAGTTTTGTTGATTATTATGGCGGTTGTTTTGCTTACAAACGCAGTTTAAAGGTGATATGTATGAAAAAATATTTTGCAGTTATCGGTGTTGTTTGTATATTTTTGTTATGCTTGTTTGGTTGCAGTGAAATAAAGACGGTAACAACAGATATGGGAAAAACCTATACGGAAAAAGACGGTGTTTACTTGTTAGATAATCGGGAGTATAAGTATAAAATAGAGCTGACAGGCAGAACTCCAAACGCAGTAAAAGATGCTACATTTGTGGTGCTGACAAATAATGAGGAAGTTACATTTGATGAAGTGTCATGGTCTATTCTTTCAAGCTCGTCAAATGATTTTTTAAATCCCGATGAAACTGTTATCATTGATATAAAATAAAAGGAGTGGATATTATGTTAAAGTCAAATTACAGAAAATACTGCTTTTTTGCATTAATCGGTACGCTGATTGCATCTTTCTATCCCTTGTATATGGGTGTAAAGGTTGCAATAGATATGATAGCCAACGGCACAGTTTTAAAGGAAAACTATCCCAAATATATTATTCCCTACACACCTATTTCCGTAGCCTTGTTGATAGGGGTAATTCTGATGCTGTTTTTAAAAGGACGTTTTGCTTTTATAGGCGGTTCTGTCTGTTCAATAGGTGTATTTTTCGGCACGGAATTATTGCTTGAAAAATGCGTTAACATAACCTCCGATACAGTAGTAGCTTTAGAGGATTGGCAAATGTATTCCTGTGTTGTTCCATATGATTTCAGGGAAACTCAAGGGATTACACCCATTGATATATTAATTGGAGATTATAACCCTATGTTTAAGCTTCATTTTTACTTAATATCAGTTGTGATTATTCTGGCTGTTCTTAATAGTGTTTACGGCTTTGGAGAAATGTTGCGGACTAATAACAAGGGACGGTTAAAAGCACTTGTGTTGCAGTCGGTATCTGCCGTGCTGTTTTTAGGGTTATGTATCCTTGCTTGCTTTACAGCATTTTGGCGTGACGGACAGCTTCAGGTTTCTTCTTTGTCGGCAGTACTTATGTCAGTATTTTTTATAGTCTTTGGTGTAACCGCAGGAATTTTCACAGGTTCTTTTTTGCTTGGCAGGGGCGGATTAGTTTCTGTCTTTATTCCGTCATTGGTATCCGTAGTTTTTACCGCATTAATGTACATAGGAGAGTTGATTTTGCTACAGGGTAATCTATACCGCTTTGGGGAAGGCATAATATTTGAGGGAATAGATCCGTTAGCACTTGCTCCTGTAGATATAGCAGTAATAATATTGTCAGGTGTAATCTGTGCAGGTATATTCTTGATTATAAACAAAAAAGGTGCTGTTGATTGACAGCACCTTTTTTGTTGTGTTTAATATTCAGGGTTGTGTTTGTAGCTCATAAGTTAGGACTTAATATTATCTATATCATCATTAAAGAAATGTCCTGTTTGTTCATCATACTGCCTTGTAAAAACGGTAAATTGCTTATATTCCGTATTATACCGTTTCGTTTTATCGTTCCAAGTAGATTTTTCCTGTCGATTAGTTGTACCATGAAATGCCTTGATTGTATATCCGTTTTCTTTTGCCACTTCATCAACGAGTTTTTGCGGTTTCAATATCACCGCTATTTACAGCATTGATGTATTTGTTGTCAAGGTCGGAAGTGCGGGATTGATATAATATGCTCTCTCCCAATTTACCCTCAGGTCTTGAAGTATAATTATAGTGTTTCAAAACATCTTCCGACAAAATATCAGGATAATATTTATTGACATAATCGAGTAAATTGGATATACTAATTACAGAACCAGTAAGATAGTCCACTTTTGTGGGAACGTCTGGGGATAAGCTCCCGGCTGGTTCTGTTTTTGTGTTTATAGAATACAGTACGTCAACAGTAGTCAACTCATTTGTTGATCTGTTTACTACAAATGAAACTATATATGGTTCATTTGCTTGATTTTTTGCTACACCTATAAGAACATAAGTATTTTCTACATTTAGATTTTTGGGTAGCATTTCGTTTATTTTTATTGAATTTTGAAGAATATCTCCCACGTTAAGTGTTATAGGTGCAAGAAGATTTAATCTTCTATCAATACCGTGCCTTAGCGCTTTTTTGCTTATAATTATATCGGTATCAATGTCTTTTACTTTAACAACAGCATTTCCGTTGGAATTTTCATATCCTACCTTAACTGCATTTTTTACTGCTTCATCAACTATATTTTTTCTTGTAGTAGCATTTGGAGTATATTCTATACTGTCATCAATAACAGTAACTTCCATATCAGGCTTATTAATAAGTTCATTATAAGAATAACGATTTGATTTTTTCACATCGCTATTATCGGCGGTGTTATTTTTTTGCTCGTTGGATTGCATTTTGACATTTTGATTTTTAATACCTGCAATAACAGCCTTTTTTCCACTTCATCAACGAGTTTTTTGCGGTTTCAATATCACCGCTATTTACAGCATTGAGATATTTGTTGTCGAGATCTTATATGCTGGATTGATGATTGACATTGTTTTTATTTTTTCTAATAATCTTTTCCTACCCGTATTCTTCTTTAAAACTATATGCTGCCGTCAAAAAATCAACGGCAGCATATCATTTTCCTATTCAAGTTTATTATGATTCTTTTGCAAATTTCCTGTCTTGCCTATCCCGGCTAAACATTATTCCAATACCTTAAATCCGTCAGCAGTTACATGAAATTCCATAAAGTAATCACCCTTGACAGCAACGCCTACAGCCTCGATTTTTGTACCGTCAGCAGGCTTTTTAATTCCGTCTTCAAGGTAAATACTAATCCCTTTTTTAGTTTTTCCTGTACCGTCATCTTCAACAATGCTTGGAGTAGTACCCGGGCAGGAATATAGGCCTGTGATTTTAATCACCGTATTTTCTTCAACTGCGAAATTCTGCATATCTTTTCCTAATTTTTCAATAGCATCAAAATCTCCGAACTCAACCACAACAGAGGGATTTGAAAGGTCAGCCTTTGCCTCTGAAGAACTTTCATTTGAACTGTTGCTGTCGGACTGTGAGCTTATTGAAGAGCTGTTGTCAGGTGTTTCGCCACCGTTGCCACTACAGGCTACAATAGAAAATGCCATAATAATCACCATTATAACT
>CAMFQG010000016.1 GCA_945980035.1 uncultured Clostridia bacterium | reverse complement strand
TACAAATATAGAGTAAAATTACTATAACTATAAACATATGTTGGAGAGGAATATTATGGAAGCAAAATATAAAAGAATATTATTAAAACTTTCCGGTGAATCACTTGCAGGAAATAATAAAATGGGTATTGATTTTGAAACTGTAGCCAAGATTTGTAAACCGATTAAGGAATTAAACGCAATCGGTGTACAGGTAGCTATTGTTGTAGGTGGCGGAAACTTCTGGCGTGGCAGAAGCTCAGGCTCTATGGACAGAACACGTGCCGACCATATGGGTATGCTGGCTACTACAATTAACGCAATGGGCGTTGCAGACCAGCTTGAAGCTATGGGAGTAGATGTTCGTGTCCAGACTGCTATCACTATGCGAGAGGTTGCTGAGCCGTATATACGCGGTAAGGCTATCCGTCATATGGAAAAGGGACGTGTTGTAATCTTCGGTTGCGGTACAGGTAATCCTTACTTCAGCACCGATACAGGTGCTGCTTTGAGAGCTGCTGAAATTGAGGCTGACATTATTATGAAGGCTACAATGGTTGACGGTGTATATGACAGCGATCCTAAAAAGAATCCCGACGCTGTAAAGTATGATAAAATATCTTTCTCTGATGTTCTTAACAAGGATTTAGCTGTTATGGACAGTACCGCTGCATCAATGTGCAGAGATAATAATATTCCTATCTTGGTATTTAGCATTGAAGAGCCGGAAAATATATATAAAGCAGTATGTGGCGAAAACGTCGGCACAATTGTTTGTTGCTAATTTTAATTTTTGGAGGTTTTTGAAATGAAAGAGCTATTAACTAAAACAGAAGAAAGAATGAAAAGAAGAATTGCTCACCTTGAGGATGAATATAAATCTATAAGAGCAGGCAGAGCAAACCCAAACGTACTTGATAAGGTTAAGGTTGATTATTACGGAACTCCTACTCCCGTAAATCAGGTGGCTACTGTTTCTGTGCCTGAGGCAAGAATTATTACAATTCAGCCTTGGGATGCTTCAATTCTTAACGATATTATGAAAGCAATCCAGGTTTCCGATATAGGCATTAACCCACAAAATGACGGTAAAATGCTTAGATTGGCTTTTCCGCCTCTGACTGAGGACAGACGTAAGGAAATCGTTAAGGACGTAGCAAAAATCGGCGAGGATACAAAGGTTCAAATCAGAAATGTCCGCAGAGACGCTATTGATGATTTAAAGAAAATGAAAAAAGACGGCGAGCTTACTGAGGATGATCAGAAAGCAGGAGAAAAGAAAATTCAGGACTTAACTGATAAGTATATTAAAATGACTGATTCTATTTCAGCAGGTAAGCAGAAAGAAATCATGGAGCTATAATATGGCATTTTTCAGCAACAAAAAAAGTGATACAGATATTCATAAGTTAAATATCCCAAAGCACATTGGAATAATTATGGACGGTAACGGCAGATGGGCTAAAAAAAGGCACTTGCCCCGTTCTTCCGGTCACACTCAAGGGGCAAAGGTTTTCCGTAAAATAGCACGTTATTGCAGCGACATAGGCGTAGAGTATCTTACTGTATATGCCTTTTCTACAGAAAACTGGAAAAGACCTGATGAAGAAGTTAATTCCTTGATGAGGCTTTTTAAGGAATACCTTAACGAAGCTTTGAGAGATTTTAAAGATGACAGTATCGTTGTACGTTTTATCGGTGATAAAGCCCCGTTTAGCAAGGAGCTTCAGGAACTGATGATAAAAAACGAGGAAGAGTCAAAAAGCAGAGACGGTATGGTGCTTAATATCGCAATGAACTACGGAAGCCGTGACGAGCTTGTGAGGGCCGTTAAGAACATCTCTCAAAATGTTAAGGACGGCTCAATGGATATTGATAAAATAGACGAAGCTACCGTATCAAACTTCCTTTATACAGCAAATCAGCCTGACCCCGATTTAATTATAAGACCATCGGGAGAATATCGTATATCAAACTTTTTGTTGTGGCAAAGTGCTTATTCTGAATTTGTAATTATGAACACCTTATGGCCTGATTTTACTACCGATGATTTAGATGAGGCTATAAGAATATTTAACAACAGAAACCGTAGATTTGGAGGGGTATAGGTTTATGAATTCAATGAAACCAAGACTTATTACAGCTGCTATAGGCATACCCTCCATAATCGCAATATTATTGCTTGGGGAGTTTTTTCCTTGGATAATGTCCGTAGTTTTCTCAATTCTCTGTGTAATTATGACCATAGAGCTTCTCTCCGCAAGAAAGCTACACAATGATATAGCAGTAGTTTTGACCTGCGTTGTTTTTGCATTTGTTTTTCCTCTTGTAATTTCAACTCAGTATAAATTAATTCCCATATACCTTTTTGCGTTAGCAATGCTGTTTATAATGCTCATTAAAAACGAAAAAATCAAATTTGTTGATGTTTCCTTTGTTTTTACCGGCATATCTCTGATTGTGTTCGGAATGTCATCAATGCTCCTGTTAAGGGGTTATTTTGGCGGTAAAATCAGCTTTATATTTTGTTTGTGTGCAGGAATCGCTTGGATCTCTGACGGTGGAGCATATTTTGCCGGTGTATTTTTAGGAAAACACAAGCTTTGTCCTAAAATAAGTCCAAATAAAACAGTTGAGGGATTTATCGGTGGTTTATTAACAGGAATCTTGTCGGGTGCCGTTATCGGCGGAGTTTTTATGTTAATCTACAAAGATTTTTCCGTAAATTTCCTTGCTTTAATTATTCTGGGACTTTTTGGAAGCTTAATATCAGTTTTAGGCGATCTTACATTCTCCCTTATCAAACGCTCATGCGGTATTAAGGATTACGGTTCATTTTTCCCCGGTCACGGTGGATTTCTTGACAGAGCAGACAGCGTAATTTTTGTAGCTCCTCTTGTTTACTTATACTGCACAAATGTTAATGTTGTTTTATAAAGTGGTGTAACTTATGATTAAAAACATTTCAATTTTAGGTTCTACAGGTTCAATAGGAACACAGGCGTTAGATGTTGTTGATAACTTGAATTTACAGGTTTCTGCACTAACTGCTAATACTAATATTGATATTTTGGAAGAGCAGGTTCGTAAATACAAACCTGCTCTTGCAGTGATTTATGACGCTGATAAATACACTGAATTTAAAAGTAATATTGCAGATACTAATACAAAGGTATCTGTAGGTATGGACGGACTTGTTGAAGCAGCTACTATAGATGATGCTGATTTGATTCTTAATTCCGTTGTGGGTATGGTAGGATTAAAGCCTACAATAGCCGCTGCAAATGCCAAGAAAAATATTGCGTTGGCCAACAAGGAAACCCTTGTTGCAGGCGGAAAGCTTGTTATGGATGCAGTTAAGGAAAACAATGTAAAGCTATATCCTGTTGACAGCGAACATTCCGCTATTTTTCAATGCCTACAGGGAAGTCCCGACGACAAAGCGGTAAACAGACTGATTTTGACTGCTTCCGGTGGGCCTTTCTTTGGAAGAACTGTAGCTCAGTTGAGAGATGTTACCGTTGAGCAGGCACTGAATCATCCTAATTGGAGCATGGGTGCAAAAATCACCATAGACTCTGCTACAATGATGAACAAAGGTCTTGAAATTATCGAGGCCTCTTGGCTGTTTGATATGCCTGCGGAAAAAATAGACGTTGTTGTTCACAGAGAAAGCGTTATACATTCAATGATTGAGTATGTAGATTATTCGGTTATCGCTCAGCTTGGCGTGCCTGATATGCGTATTCCTATTCAATACGCAATAACTTATCCTAACCGCACTGCGTCACCGGTTAAACAATTATCCTTTAAGGATTATTCAAAGCTTACCTTCTTTGAGCCTGATTACGAAACCTTTAAATGCCTTAAAGCCTGTAAGCTGGCAATAGAAAAGGGTACGTTGGCAACAGCAGCTTCTAATGGAGCTAATGAGGTAGCCAATAAAATGTTTAGAGACAGAAAAATATCTTTCCTTGAAATCGGAGATCTTGTAATGGAAGCTATGCTTCAACAGAAGAGCGGAAATCCTGTTTCTGTAGAAGAAGTATTGGAAGCTGACAGAATAGCAAGAGAGTATGTATTAAATCATATTAATTAAATTTATGGAGCTGAAGTATTTTGGTTGGAGTTTTAACGGCAATAGCACTGGTAATAATTGCTGTATTATTATTTGAACTGTTAATTTTATTTCACGAGGGAGGACATTTCCTGACCGCTAAAAAAAGCGGTGTGCAGGTTAATGAGTTTGCCCTTGGAATGGGGCCTAAAATTTTCGGATTTAAAAAAGGAGAAACTCAGTATTCCTTTAGATTGTTCCCTATAGGCGGATATTGCGCCATGGAGGGCGAGGATGAAGCAAGCGACAATCCTCGTGCTTTTATCAATGCAAAAACTTGGAAAAGAATGATTATTATAGTTGCTGGCGCTTTTATGAATATAGTGCTTGGACTAATAATGATGTTTGTTCTTGTTATTCAGATGCCTGTATTTTCTTCCACAACCATTTCAGATTTTTCTGCAAATTCGTATTCTGCCAACTGCGGACTTGAAGAGGGCGACAAAATTCTGAAATTTAATAATTATGATATAATTACATTTCAGGATTTATCATTTGCAGTAGCTACTATGAAGCCGGAAGAAGTCAACGGACATAGTGTTGAAATATATAAGCAGGACTGTGCAAATGAACTGTACAATGCTTTTGCTTCGATAGTAACCGACAAAGAGGCTGATTATAAAGAAAAAACAATAAATAAAGCTTATAATATTTTGTTAGATGGCTGCTCGGAGGTTAATCATTCGGATTCCAAAAGTCTGGCAAAACAGACTATGAAAACATACTATACCAAAATTTATAACATTTTTGGTATAGATGATTATAGAATTCCAAAAATCAAAGAAAAGGATACAAGACAGAGATTCAGAACTGATGTAACTGTTGAACGTGATAATCAAATAATTACTTTAAATAATGTTGACTTGTTCACATATATGAATACTGAAAGTGAAGAGGTTTCTGTTTCCATTGATTTTTATGTTGACGGTATTGAAAAGAACTTTTTAACAGTTTTACAGCAGACAGGACTGCAGACAATATCTGTTGTTAGAATGGTATGGGCTTCACTGGCAGGCTTAGTTACCGGTCAGTTTGGTATTACTGATGTATCGGGACCAGTAGGTGCGGCAACAGCTATTACCAAGGTTGCCTCAGCCGGCCTTGAAAACAGCTTTTTAAGTGCATTTAACAACATTTTATATATGATGATGCTCATCTCAATTAACTTAGGAATATTCAATATGTTACCTTTCCCTGCATTAGACGGCGGAAGATTTTTGTTCCTGTTAATCGAGGCAATATTCAGAAAGCCTATTCCACGAAAGGCAGAAGCTGTAATAAACAGTATCGGTTTAGGCATATTATTGGTATTTATATTCTTGATTACAATTAAGGATGTTTGGCAATTATTTTAGATAAAGAGGTATTATTATGGCAAGTAAAATACAGGTTACAACAGGCAATGTAAAAATCGGCGGAGGAGCAAAAGTATCGGTTCAGTCAATGCTGAATATTCCTGCCGATGATGTTGAAAACAGTGTAAAACAAGCCATTGAATTAGAAAAAGCAGGCTGTGAGATTATCCGTGCGGCTATTCCTAATAAGGATGCAATCAAGCTTATTCCTGCTTTAAAAAAGGCAGTAAAAACTCCAATAGTAGCCGATATTCATTTTGACTATAGACTTGCCTTAGAAGCACTGGAAGCTGGCATTGATAAAATAAGAATCAATCCGGGCAATATAGGCTCAGAGGATAGGGTAAAGGCAGTTGCCGATGCCTGTAACAGAAAAAATGTACCTATCAGAATAGGCGTAAACAGCGGTTCCCTTGAAAAAGAGATACTTGCTAAATACGGCAGTCCAACCCCTCAGGCTCTTTGTGACAGCGCTTTATACCATGCTTCACTATTGGAAAAGTTTGATTTTCATAATATAGTTCTGTCAATGAAAAGCTCAAATGTTTCTACTATGGTAAAAGCCTATGAGCTTGCGTCACAGCAGTGTGATTATCCCTTGCACTTAGGTGTTACAGAGGCAGGAACAGAAAGGCTGGGTATTATCAAATCCTCTGCCGGTATCGGTTCTCTGTTGTTGCATAATATAGGCGATACTATTCGTGTTTCTTTAACAGCAGATCCCGTAAAAGAAGTGTATGCCGCAAAGGATATTCTAAAAGCCATAGATATTGAAACAGGCGGTGTGCAGTTTGTTTCCTGTCCGACCTGTGGCAGAACAAAAATCGACTTGATTTCACTTGCTAACGAAGTACAGGAAAGGCTTGCAAATTGCAAGAAAAACATAAAAGTGGCAGTTATGGGTTGCGTTGTAAACGGCCCCGGTGAAGCCAAGGAAGCAGACTTTGGCATTGCGGGCGGAGACGGCTGCGGTCTTGTATTCAAAAAAGGAGAAATATTATATAAGGTATCAGAAGATAAATTAGTGGATGCTTTAATAGAAGAAATAGAAAAGAATTAGGTATATGAAAACTTTTGGAGAATTTTTTAATCAATATATTGATTCACAAAAATTAAATACCACCATTTTAAATGCAGAGATAAGTGACGTTAATGTTAACTCAAAGCTCCGCACCATATCCTTGCGCCTTGAATTAGATGCACTGGTATCAAGAGATGATTTACATAATGCCGAAAAGCTAATTAAGTCTTCAACTCTTTCGCTGAATAAGGTTACTATTTTACCGCATTTTGGCAAGGAGTTGTTTTCCGAAGAGTATTTTGACCAGTTGATTATAGAGCTTAAGAATACTATTCCTCGTATTAACGGTACTTTTAAAAATTCTTCTGTAAAGGTACAGGGAGATACACTTTTTATAACTCTTCACAATGGCGGCAAGGCTATATTGGACGGAATAAAGTTTGATTTAGCACTTAATAATCTAATCCGCTCGGAGTTTGACTGTGTATTTAAAATTGTCTATGATGGAGTTACTGAGATTTCGGCAGACAGTCAGGATTATATTGATATTCAAAGAAATACAGAAAAACAGTTAGAAAGAGAAAGCTTAGAAAAAATTTCCCAATTATTTGAGGAAGAAGAAAAATCAATAAAAGAAAGTGCAAAGGAAAGAGCAGATAATGCTCAAAAAGAGATTGAAATACGTTCCGGTGATTTTCTGTATCCTCAGATAATAAAATCATCAATAAGACCATATTTCGGCAGAATGATTAAAGGGAAAATAATTCCCCTTAATACTGTGGAATATGATTCCGGCCGTGTAACCGTATGGGGAGATATTTTTGATATTGAGAAAAAGGTTACTAAATCAGGTGACAAAAATATTTTCACAATAGATATTACCGACTACACCGGTTCAATTACCGTTAAAGTATTCGGACCTATAAAGGAAACTGCAATAGTCGAAAATCTGTCAAAGGGTCAGTCTATCGTTGTAAGCGGTGATGTGGAGTTTGACAAATATGCAGGAGAAATTGTTGTAAATGCACGTTCAATCGGTACAGCCGAAAAGGTAAAGGTTGTAGATAACGCTCCTAAAAAACGAGTAGAGCTTCATCTTCATACAAATATGTCCCAAATGGACGGTATAACTCCTGCAAAGGACCTTATCAACAGAGCCGCTCAGTGGGGGCATACTGCTATAGCTATTACAGACCACGGTGTTGCTCAGGCTTTCCCTGAGGCTATGAACACTGCGTCAAAAATCAACAAGGACGAAGAAAAGATAAAAGTAATCTATGGCACAGAGGCTTATTTTATTGATGATTTAGTTGAATCTGTAGTGGGAGAGAGCGACGAGAGTCTTGACGGTACTTTTATTTGCTTTGATATTGAAACAACAGGACTTTCTGCAAAAACAGAAAAAATCACCGAAATAGGTGCTGTTAAAGTGGTAAACGGTGAGATTGTAGATACTTTCTCTACCTTTGTAAACCCCGACAAGCCTATTCCTGCACGTATTACTGAGCTTACGGGAATTAACGATTCAATGGTTAAGGATGCACCGTCGCAGTCTGAAGCGGTAAGTGCATTTCTTGAATTTGCAGGCGACAATGTACTGGTTGCCCATAACGCACCTTTTGATATTGGCTTTATCAGAATTGCCTGTGATAATATGAGCAGACCTTTTACAAATGTTTCTATAGATACAGTAGCTATTGCAAGGGCAATTTTGCCTGATATAAAGAATTGCAAGCTTGATACTGTGGCAAAATATCTTAGGCTTGGTGATTTTAATCATCACAGAGCTACTGATGATGCACAGATACTTGCTCATATATTTATTGCGTTGTCAAGACGTTTGAAGGACGATTACGCAATAACAAGTGTTAAGGATATTAACACAAAAATTGCAGGCGGTGATTTCAAAAAGTTACCCACATACCACCAAATTATCCTTGTTAAAAACAAAGTAGGCTTGAAAAATCTATACAAGTTGATTTCTTACAGCCATTTGGATTATTTCTATAAAAAGCCGAGAATACCTAAATCCGAGCTTATCAAGCACAGGGAGGGACTTATTATTGGTTCAGCCTGTGAAGCAGGTCAGCTTGTAAGAGCTATGCTCGGCGGTAAATCCCATGATGAAATATGCAAAATCGCAAAGTTCTACGATTACCTTGAGATTCAGCCTACCGGTAACAACAACTTTATGTTGAGAAAAGGTATGTTTAAATCAGAGAGCGATTTGCAAAAGCTTAATAAAGATATTGTAAAGCTTGGTGAGGAGCTTAATATTCCTGTTGTGGCAACCTGTGACGTTCACTTTATGGACCCCTATGATGCGGATTTCCGTATGATTTTACAGGCAGGTCAGGGCTATGATGACGCCCAAGAACAGGCACCGCTGTACTTTAGAACAACTGCTGAAATGCTTGAGGAGTTTAAGTATCTCGGCAAGGAAAAGGCTTATGAGGTTGTTGTAGAAAATTCAAATATGATTTCTGACAGCATTGAAAGCATCAGACCTATTCCTGAGGGTAATTTTCCACCTTTCATTGAAGGTGCCGAACAACAGCTTAATGAGATAACCTGGGCGAGAACAAAGGAAAAATACGGCGATCCTTTACCGCCTATAGTTGAAGCTCGTTTGAAAAAAGAGCTGAATGCTATTAATACCTACGGATTCTCAGTTTTGTATATGACAGCTCAAAAGCTTGTTGCAGACAGCGAGGCACACGGTTATCTTGTTGGTTCACGAGGAAGTGTAGGCTCATCCTTCGTTGCAACTATGTCAGGTATTTCTGAAGTTAACCCCCTTTGTCCTCACTATGTTTGTCCAAATTGTAAGCACAGCGAGTTTATAGATGACGGTTCTTACGGTTCCGGTTTTGATATGCCGCCTAAAAACTGTCCTGAATGTGGTACTCTTATGGATCAAGACGGACACGAAATTCCCTTTGAAACCTTTTTGGGCTTTAAGGGCGACAAGGTTCCTGATATAGACTTAAACTTCAGCGGTGAGTATCAGTCAAAGTCACACAGATACACAGAAGAGCTTTTCGGACACGATCACGTGTTTAAAGCGGGAACTATTGCTACTGTAGCTGATAAAACGGCTATTGGATTTGTTAAAAAGTTCAATCAGGAAAATAACAAAACAGTACACAAGGCAGAGGAAAAAAGGCTTGCTATCGGTTGTACAGGCATTAAACGTACAACAGGTCAGCACCCGGGCGGTATGGTTGTTGTACCGCAAGGTTATGATGTATATGACTTCTGTCCTGTTCAGCACCCGGCAAATGATACAAAAAGTGATAATATTACAACTCACTTTGATTTCCATTCTATCCACGATACTATCACAAAGCTTGACGAGCTCGGACATGATGTGCCTACAATTTATCACTATTTAGAGCTGTTTACGGGAATACCGGTAATGAAGGTTTCGATGAGCGACCCTGAGGTAATGTCTTTGTTTACTTCCACTGAGGCTTTAGGCGTCACCCCTGAGGATATTGATTCCGAAACAGGTACATTTTCACTTCCCGAATGCGGAACACAATTTGTACGCGGAATGTTAATGGAAGCTCAGCCAAAGACTTTTTCTGACCTTTTACAGATTGCAGGTCTTTCACACGGTACAGACGTTTGGCTTGGAAATGCACAGGAATTGATTAAAAATAAAACCTGTACTATTTCAGAAGTAATAGGTACTCGTGACTCAATTATGACCTACCTTATGCACAAGGGCTTGGAGCCGGGAATGGCTTTTAAAATTATGGAAATTACCAGAAAAGGTAATGCCTCCAAGCTATTAACAGAAGAGCATTTTAAAGCGATGCGTGACAATAATGTGCCCGAGTGGTACATTGAGTCCTGTCTGAAGATTAAGTATATGTTCCCAAAGGCTCACGCGGCCGCTTATATGATTTCTACCTTACGGCTTGGTTGGTATAAGGTTCATAGGCCTGTGGAATACTATGCTGCATATTTTACTGTTCGTAACGACAACTTTGACGGTGCAACAGTAATGAAGGGCAGGGGAGCTGTCCTTGAAAAAATGCACAACATAAAGCAAAAAGGCTTTGAAGCCACCGCTAAGGATAACGCTGAGTATGCTATGCTACAGATTATTAACGAAATGTTAGCACGTAAAATTCAGGTTTTGCCTATTGATATTTATAAATCAGAGGCTCATATGTTTAAGGTTGAAGACGGCAAAATAAGACTTCCTTTCTGTGCATTGTCCGGAATAGGCGGAGCAGTTGCAGAAAGTCTTGCAGAGTCGGGAAAGGTGAATAAATATCTTTCTATTGAGGATCTGCAAATGAAAACAAAAGTTTCTAAGGCGGTTATTGAAACATTAAAAGAGTGCGGAGTGCTTGAAGGAATACCGGACAGTGCCCAAATGTCACTTTTTTGAAAGGATGATATAAATGAAAAAAAGATTCAATAAGCTTGCAAGTATATTAATTTGTATTACTTTTGCAATATTCTTGCTGTTTATTAAGGATAACGTGGGCTATATATGGGCGTTTATCTGTACTGTTGCTACTGTAATTACTCCTGTTGTATATGGCTTTGGAATTGCATACGTGTTAAGCTTTCCTTTCTCATTTTTTTACAACAAGGTTTTCGGAAGAATAAAAAAACCTTGGTTTCAAAAGATTAACAAACCGTTGTCACTTATACTGACATATGTAATAGTATTGGGCTTGGTATCATTTTTATTTGCAAATATCATTCCACAGCTTATTGACAGCATAACAGGTCTTGTTGAGGACTTCCCGACTATAATTAAATCCTTCAAGGATAATACTTCTGCACTGATTCAATGGATTGGCTCTTTTGGAATTGATACTACTGCATTTAATGATATTAACAACACGATTGCAAATCTGTTGTCAGATTTAATTAATGTCAAGAATTTCAATGATCTGTCAGGTATGCTTATAAGTGCGTCCTTTAATACAGTAAAATTCCTCTATAACTGGATAATCGGTTTGATTTTCTCTGTATATATGCTTGCATCAAAGGACTTCTTAATCAGACAGGTTAAGAGATTTTGCACAGCTTTTCTGCCAACAAAGGTTATGCCGACTTTATATGAAATCGTCAGAGTTACTGACGATAAATGCGGTAAATTTATGGTAGGTAAAGTGTTGGATTCTGCAATTATTGCTTTGTTGTGCTTTATTTGTATGACAATTCTCAATCTGCCTTATGCTCTGCTGATTAGTGTAATTGTGGGAATTTGTAATATTATCCCTTTCTTTGGCCCGTTTATCGGCGGTATTCCTTCTGCGCTATTGTTGTTGATAATTGACCCTTGGGCTTGTTTGAAGTTTGTTATTATGATATTCATTTTACAACAGATTGACGGTAACCTGATAGGTCCGAAGATTGTGGGTTCACAGGTCGGTTTAGCAGGATTTTGGTCTTTGTTCTCTGTAATCTTAGCAGGCGGACTATTCGGAGTCGAAGGAATGATTCTGGGAACTCCTATATTTGCCGCTATATATACTATTTTAGGAAAAGTCATAAATAAAAGAATTGTAAATAAAGGTGAAAACGCTGAGCGAGTATTAAATATGCATATGAGTAACGGCGCTAATCTGACTAATTTTTCAATTAAGCATAAACATAAAAATGTAAAGACCGATGCTGAAAAGACAGAAAGTAAGGATTCTGACAAAAAATAGGTTGCTGTTGACAAAACCAGTTTAATGTGTTAACATATTAGCACACTAAAGCGAAGAGGCATAATATGAGAAAAAATTTAAAGATTACCCCTGAGGGTACAAAAGATTATTTGTTTAAAGAATGTACCGCTATTAATGATGTTTGCAAAAATATACAAACCGTTTTTGAAAATCATCAATTTCATCAGGTTATTACACCTACATTTGAGTTTTTCGATTTGTTTGCAACTGATTCAAGCGGTATTTTAGCCGAATCTATGTTCAAGACAACTGACAACAAAGGCAGATTAATCGTAGCCAGACCTGATTCTACGCTACCCATAGCACGCATGGTATCTACTCGTTTGCAAAATGAGATTCTTCCTGTCAGGTTGTTTTACAGACAGGCTGTTCATAGAAACAATCCGTCCTTTACTGGCAGAAGTAACGAGATTATGCAGATGGGCGTTGAGCTTATCGGCTCAACCGGAAAGAGAGCTGACTTAGAGGTTATTACAACTGCTATTGAGAGTATGCAGGCTGTGTCAAATGATTTTCGTATTGAAATCGGTCATTCAATGCTTTTTAACGCCCTTGCAGATGCTCTTGTTGTTGACAGCAAAACCTTAGAGCAGATTCGCACCTATATAGAAAACAAGAATTATTCTGCTTTAAATAATGTTTTAGACGGCTTGGAGCAGGACGATACTATAAAGGCGATTCGTACATTACCGTCACTTTTCGGCGGCGATGAGGTTTTCGAGAAAGCAGCTGAAATAATTAAATGCGATAAAGCCTTAGATGCTTTGGATTATCTAAAAGACTTGTACAATGAGCTTTCAACTCTTGATTTAGGCAATAAAATCATTGTTGATTTAGGACTTGTGCAGAGAAATGAATACTACAGCGGTATTATTTTTACGGGTTATATTCAGGGCTTTGGCGATGCAATACTCTCCGGCGGTCGCTATGATAAAATATTTGATATTTTTGATTGCAGTGTAGGAGCGTCAGGCTTCGCTATAGATATAGACCATATAGCAGAGAGGGCCCGCAATAATAAAAAGCCAAATGTTCCTGAAGTGCTTGTGTTCGCATCAGACGACAGCCATATAATGGAAGCTATAAAATATACAAATGACCTTGTAAAACAAGGAGTAAAGGCACAGTTTTCCGACCTGTCAGATGAGGCTGAAGCCAGAGAATTTGCAAACAAGCTTGGAATTTCTAAATTTGAGATGATAGGAGAGTAATTATGAAACCACTTAGAATTGCTCTTACTAAAGGCAGACTTGAAAAATCAACAGTTGAGCTATTGGAAAAAATAGGTTACAACTGTGACGAAGTACATAACAAAGGCAGAAAGCTAATTTTAACAATAGGAGACAACGATTTTGAGGTAGTATTGGCAAAAGCTGCTGACGTTATTACCTATGTTGAGTCAGGTGTCTGTGACTTAGGCGTTGTTGGAAAGGATACAATACTTGAAAACGGTTCATCCTTTTATGAGCTTCTTGACCTTGGTTTTGGCAAGTGTAAATTTGCATTAGCCTGTAAAAAAGGTTATGACTTCTATCACGGCTATGGTGCAAAAACTATCGCTACAAAATACCCTAATGTTACACGAAATTTCTTTGAAAATAAAAATATGGACGTTAGAGTTATCAAGATAGAGGGTTCTGTTGAGCTTGCTCCTCTTGTAGGCTTGGCAGACGGTATTGTAGATATTGTTGAAACAGGTTCTACCTTAAAAGCAAACAACCTTGAGGTAATTGAGGATGTTACTACTATTTCCGCAAGACTTATTGCAAATATTGCAAGTCTAAAGCTTAGAAAAAATGAAATAGAAGAATTGGAAAGAAAACTGGAGGCTGCAATTAAATGATTACTACTGTAATTGCAAACGGTAAAGATGAATACAGCTTTATTGAAGCTCTGAAGGAGCGTTCCGTAAGCGGTGCAAAGGACGTTACCGATATTGTTCAGGATATTATTGAAAACGTAAAGCTTAACGGTGACAAAGCCGTTGAGGAATATACAGTTAAATTTGACGGCAAGGCTCCTGAAAATATTGAGATTTCAAAAGAAGAAATAAATAAGCTTATTTCTCAGTGTGATAAGGATTATATTGAAACACTAAAGAAAGCCGCTGAAAATATTGAGGACTTTCACAAAAGACAGATTCAACAGTCATGGCTTACCACAAAGGAAAATGGTGTAATTTTAGGACAGAGAATCAGAGGACTTGAAAGGGTAGGACTCTATGTACCCGGCGGCACAGCCGCTTACCCATCATCTGTACTAATGAATGCAATTCCCGCAAAGCTTGCAGGTTGTAAGGAAATCATTATGACTACTCCGCCTACTGCAAACGGCAAGCCAAATCCCGATATTCTGGCTGCTGCTATGATTGCAGGCGTTGACAGAGTTTTCTTAATGGGCGGTGCACAGGCTGTTGCTGCATTGGCTTATGGTACAGAAAAAGTCCCAAAGGTTGATAAAATCGTAGGTCCCGGTAATATTTTTGTAGCTACTGCAAAAAAGCTTTTATACGGTGTGGTAGATATTGATATGATTGCAGGACCAAGTGAGATTTTAATTATCGCTGATAAAACTGCTAATCCGAAGTTCCTAGCCGCTGACCTTATGAGCCAGGCTGAGCACGACAGATTAGCTTCTTCAATCCTGTTAACCGATTACGAGCCTTTAGCACAGCAGGTAATTGATGAATTAAACAGACAAATGACTGAGCTTAGCAGACAGGAAATTATTGCCGAATCCTTAGAAAACTACGGTGCCATTATCGTGTGCAAGGATATGTCACAGGCTGTTGACTTTGCAAACGAGTTAGCTCCCGAGCATCTTGAAGTATGCTGTGAAAATCCTATGGAATACATTGGAAAGCTTGATAACGCAGGCTCTGTATTCTTAGGTAATTACAGCCCCGAGCCTTTGGGCGATTATTTTGCAGGACCTAACCACGTGCTTCCTACAAGCGGTACAGCTCGATTTTTCAGCCCGCTTTCTGTTGACAGCTTTGTTAAAAAGTCAAGCTTTATTTACTATACAGAGGATGCTTTGAATAACGACGCAGAAGACATTGTTCGCTTTGCAGAAACCGAAGGACTTACAGCTCACGCAAATTCAATAAAGGTTCGTTTTGATAATAATTAAGGTGATTTAATTGTCTTATAGTTTAAATAAAAAAATAAAAAATTTAGTACCCTATGAGCCTATTTCCGGTACATATAATATCCGATTGGATGCTAACGAATGTACATTAAACTACAATGAACATTTTAAACAGATTGCCGTTGACGCTGTTAATTCAATAGAATTTAACAGGTATCCGGATCCGACCTGTATCAATATTAGAAAATCCTTTGCTGATTTTTACGGTATTGATTATAAAAACGTAACTGTTGGTAACGGCTCTGATGAATTATTGTTCATTATAGAATCCGCTTTTCTTGAGAAGGGACAGTCATTGTTAGTTGCTTTGCCTGATTTCAGTATGTATGAATTTTACAGCAGTGTTGCTGAGGTAAAATGCGTAAAATTTGAAAAAGACAGCAAACTGAACATTGATGTTGATAAGCTCATAGAAACCGTAAACAAAGAAAATGTCGGCTTAGTAATGTTTTCCAACCCCTGTAATCCAACAGGACAGGGCATTAGTAAGAATGATGTAATAAAACTTCTTAACTCCGTAAACGCTCTTGTAGTTTTAGATGAGGCGTATATGGATTTTTGGGGCGAAGAGAATAGTCTACTGAAATATGTGGATGAATATTCAAACTTAATTGTCCTGCGTACTGCTTCAAAAGCTATGGGCAGTGCAGCTCTCAGACTTGGCTTTGCAGTA
Source organism: uncultured Clostridia bacterium (assembly GCA_945980035.1). Classification (GTDB taxonomy): domain Bacteria; phylum Bacillota; class Clostridia; order Oscillospirales; family Acutalibacteraceae; genus Ruminococcoides. The sequence goes on along the minus strand of CAMFQG010000016.1, from coordinate 4,888 downwards.
TCAAATACAACAATTACAAATGCACTGACTGCTGTAAAATCCCCCTATAACGTGAACACTTTGTCCCAGACTATAGGCGCAAATGTATATAAAAACAAAGATTTTCTAAAAAAACAGATAAATACTATTGTTGAAAACGTAGATTTGTTATATAATAAATTGGTTAACATAAGTAAAAATACAAGCGATTTTGTTGTATTTCCTACAAAAACAAATTTTGTGTTAGTAAAAACTTCTTTTGGTAAGGACTTGTGGAATTACTTAAAGGAAAATTCCGTATCAATCAGATTTATGGGTGATTATATCAGAATTACCGCAGGAACAAAGGAAGAAATTAACACTACAGTTAATTTGATAGAACAATTTATTTCAGAGAGGTAATTATGCGCTTTTCAGAAATCAACAGAAAAACTAAAGAAACAGATATTTATCTAACCCTTAATCTTGACGGTGGAGAAATTTGCATTGATACAGGCGTTGGATTTTTTGACCATATGCTGACTGCCTTTGCAGTACACGGTGGCTTTGGCTTAACCGTAAAAGTACAGGGAGACCTGAATGTTGACGACCACCACACAATAGAAGACACAGGTATTGTGCTTGGAAAGGCTTTTAACGAAGCCTTAGGAGATAAAAGCTCAATAGAAAGATTTGGCAGTTTTTATGTACCTATGGACGAGGCTCTCGCTTTTTCTTCCATAGACATAAGCGGAAGACCGTACCTTGTTTTTGACGCTGATTTTCCACAGGAAAAGTGCGGAGATTATACAAGCGCAATGACTTGGGAGTTTATGAGAGCATTCGCTTTCAATGCAGGAATCACATTACATACAAAGGTTTTATACGGCAACAACTCTCACCATATGATTGAGGCTATGTATAAATCCGTTGCCCATGCGTTAAAACAGGCTGTAAGAAAAAACGACAGCAATAAACCGCTTTCAACAAAAGGAGTAATTTGATGATTATTTTACCGGCTATTGATATTAAAGATGGTAATTGCGTAAGACTTTTTAAAGGTGATTATTCAACAGTGTCAAAGGTTGCTGAAAACCCTTATGACACAGCACAATCCTTTGTAGATGCCGGTGCAAAATGGATGCACATGGTTGACCTTGACGGTGCAAAGGACGGTAAGCTTGTAAATTCAGACTTAATTATTGACGTTGCCAAAAACACTGATATTAAGGTTGAGGTGGGCGGCGGTATCCGCAATATGGAAACCGTTGAATATTACCTGAATAACGGCATTGACAGAGTTATTTTAGGTTCAGCAGCCGTTAAAGACCAGCAATTTGTAATTGATGCTGTTAATAATTATGATAATAGAATTGTTGTTGGTATTGATGCAAAAAACGGAATTGTGTGTGCTGAGGGATGGACAGATAAATCCGAGCTTAACTATCTTGATTTAGCTAAGCAAATGGAACAAATCGGCGTAAGAACTATTGTGTTTACCGATATAGACCAGGACGGTACTTTAGCAGGTCCAAACCTAAAACAGCTTGACGAATTAACACACAGCGTTTCCTGTAACATTATTGCAAGCGGTGGCATTTCTAATTTGAAAGATATTATTAATATTAACGACTTAAATGTTTACGGTGCAATTACCGGCAAAGCAATTTACACCGGAGCATTAGACTTGTCTATGGCTCTGCAAATTGCGTCAAAGGTGAATGAATAATGGACTTAAAAAAGTATTTTTTGAAAGATGAGTTAATACCGACTATAATTCAAGAAAAGTCAACAGGTGAGGTTCTTATGCTTGCCTATATGAATGAAGAATCTCTGAAGCTGACTCTTGAAACAGGCTATACTTGGTTTTGGTCAAGAAGCCGTCAGGAACTTTGGAACAAAGGAGCAACTTCAGGACATTTGCAAAAGGTTGTTGATATGTATTCGGACTGCGATAACGATACCTTGCTTATAACCGTTGAGCAAACAGGCGCTGCTTGTCACACAGGTAATCATTCTTGCTTTTATACTAAAATGAATTAAGGGGATTTTATGGACGATAAAGTATTACAGGAATTATACAACACAGTAGTAAACAGAAAAAATAACCCAACCGAGGGCTCTTATACCTGCTATCTATTTGAAAAAGGATTAGATAAAATCCTTAAAAAAGTAGGTGAGGAGTGCAGTGAAACTATTATCGCAGCTAAAAATAACGATAACAGTGAAACTGTTTACGAAATTGCCGACTTGATTTACCACTTGATGGTGATGATGGTTAATCAAAATATAGAACTTAACGATGTTCTCTCTGAGCTTGACAAACGCTCAGAAAAAACAGGGAATTTGAAAACTTTTCATCAGGTAGATAAAAATACATAAAAATTAACCCACTGACACTTGCCGGTGGGTTTTAGTTTAAAATAAAGGTGCATATATGAATTTTAATATAATTACTCTTGGATGTAAGGTTAATCAGTATGAATCTCAGGCTATGAGTGAGATGTTGATTAACAATGGCTTTACTAAGTCAACTGACGATAAAAAAGCGGATATAACTATAATTAATACCTGTACTGTTACAGCTGTTTCTGATTCCAAAAACAGAAAAATTATCCGTAAAACCCGCAGAAATAATCCTGACGGCGTGATTGTTTTGACAGGTTGTATGCCTCAGGCTTTTCCTGACAGAATATCCGATTTTGAAGATTGCGATATTGTTATCGGTAACAAACAACGAGGACTGTTAATACCTACAATTAATGATTTTTTTGCTACTCATAAGCAGATAATTAATATACTTCCACACGAAAACAAAGGCGGAGATTTTGAAAAAATGTCTGTTGATTACTTTAGCGGTCATACAAGGGCATTTATTAAAATCGAGGATGGATGCGATATGTTTTGTACATATTGTATTATCCCTTATTCTCGTGGCAGAGTCAGAAGCAAAAGCTTAGAGGATATAAAAGCAGAGATTGAAACAATATCAAAAAACGGATATAAGGAAGTAGTGCTTGTAGGTATCAACCTTTCTGCCTACGGAAAAGGAACTGAGGATAATCTTGCTGATGCTGTTGATGTTGTATGCTCCGTTGAGGGCATTGAGAGAGTAAGGTTAGGCTCATTTGAACCGGAGATGATGACCGATGAGCTTATTAAAAGATTTTCTTCACAAAATAAGTTTTGCCCCCAATTCCATTTATCACTTCAAAGCGGTTGTGATGCAACCCTTAAAAGGATGCACAGACATTATAATAGCAAGGAATATATGGCTTTAGTTAACTCTCTGCGTGAGAATTTTGAAAATGCTTCAATTACAACTGACGTTATGGTAGGCTTTCCCGGTGAAACAGAAGAAGAGTTTAAAAAAAGCCTTGATTTTGTAAAGTCAGTTAAATTTTCAAAAGTACACGTTTTTCCTTATTCAAGGCGAAAAGGCTCTGTTGCCGATAAAATGGATAATCAAATTGATGCCAAAACGAAGGAAGAACGCAGTAAAATTATGATTAAGGAAACCGAAATTGATAGAATTGAGTTTATGAATTCTCAAATCGGATTAGTTGAGAGTGTCCTTGTTGAAAGACTCCGTCACGGTGGATATTTTGAAGGCTACACAAAAAACTATACACCTGTTCATATTTTCACTGATAAGGATATTACAGGTAAGATAGTGGAAGTAAAAATCACCTCCGTTGAAAATGATTATTGTATAGGAAAGTTAAACTAATATCTTAGTAAGATTGCTGATTTCTTTAGCGGTAACTTTACTGTTCAGGTTACTGTAGGAGTAGAAAATCACTCCCTTTGCTCCTTTCTTTCGCAACAACTCAACTTCATCTTTCAGTATTTTGTTTGACAGCTTCCAGGTTCCGTTATCATCATTTGTGCCTATTTTATACCCTGCAATACCAACGTACAATTTTACGTTTTTGTTGTATTCTAAATTGCACCACTGATTTAATGCTTTCGGAAAGCTTAATATAGGACTTTTTAGGCTATAGTAAAGCTGTGGACAAATATAATCTATGTAGCCGTATTTTTTACACCAATTTTTTACATCGGCGTACATATTGTAATCATTGTCGATATTACCTTGTGGAGAAATGCCGAATTGCACATTGTCTTTTGTGCTGTGAATTATGTTATAAACTTCTGCAACAAGGAGATTTACATTTGCAATTCTCCAGTCTTTTAGGGATAATGCTTTGCCTGCACCTACAGATTTTGCATATGCAGTATATTCGCTTTTATCAAAGCTTTCATCTTGAGTTGGATAAAAGTAATCGTCAAATTGTATTCCATCGACGTCATAGTTTTCAACTATTTCTTTGATTCCTGCTTCAATAATCTCTCTTGCTTTTTCTGATGCAGGATTAAAGTATATACCTGTGTCTGTTTTTACACCTAACTTTTTGTCCTTTATGTACGGGTTGTTTTTACTTAAAACCGTTGGAGTGCTTTGTGTCCTTATACGGTAAGGGTTTACCCAAGCGTGTATGTTCATTCCAATCTTGTGAGCATAACTGCACATAAATTTCAGTGGGTCATAGTTTGGGTTTTTTCCTTGTTCACCTGTCAATATGTGAGAGTAGGGGAAATAGTCCGATTTATACAGAGCGTCACAAAATGGCCTTACCTGTACAATTAAACTGTTGAAACCTTTTTCTTTTGATGTGTCGGCTATTTTCTTGAACTTTGATTTAAATGCTTTATAGCTTTTATCTGTGCTTTGCATATCTAAATCCATATATGTAATCCATATACCTTTCATCTCTTCTGTAAAATTATTTGATACCGTCATAATTTTTTCAGGAGTAACAGGCCTGTTGTTAACATTATTTGATATAGCAACAACGGAACATAATAGGATGATGGACAGTATTGTAGGCAACATTTTAAGAAATCTCATTTTATCATTCCTTTGGAG
>CAMFQG010000015.1 GCA_945980035.1 uncultured Clostridia bacterium | reverse complement strand
ACCTAAGCCTTCGTCGGCAGCGTCAGATGTGTATAAGAGACAGATTCCATATCACATAGGGAGGTATATTATGAAAAAGAAAATTATTGCAATGATTCTTTCCTGCATACTTGTTTCCTTAATGGTTTGTATGTCCGTAACTGAGGCTGCAGCTGCAAACTATAAAAATGATGTTAAGCTTCAATCGGAAAGTGCATTGATTGTAAATATGGATACAGGACAGACCGTATATGAGGTTAATGCAAACAAAAGGCTGTATCCTGCCTCTACTACAAAGATTATGACCTATATTGTAGTAGCAGAAAGTATTGAGGATTTTGAAAATACAAAGATTGAAATAAAGCAGTCTGTTTTGGATATACTGCAGGGAACAGGCAGTTCTGTTGCCAATGTTGCCGCACACGTTGGGGAAGAGATGACTGTTATCGATTTGCTGTACAGTATGATGGTTCCCTCAGGCAACGATGCGGCTGTAGTCCTTGCTGATTATATAGGTCAGGGCGATATAAGCAATTTTGTAGAAATGATGAACAAAAAGGCTAAAAAGTTAGGCTGTAATGACACTCATTTTACAAACCCGGACGGACTTCATGACAAGGACCACTACACTACTGCAACAGATCTTTACAAAATGACTCAGTATGCCTTAACCTTGCCTAAGTTTGCGGAGATAACAGACACAGCTACTTACTATGTAGAGGGCGATTCTTATCCCCTTGTTACAACTAACTATATGATTGATGAAAACCGTGGCGGAGAGTATTTTTATACATATGCAAAGGGTATTAAAACAGGTACAACCGACGAAGCAGGTCACTGTCTTGTTACTTCTGCCAGTGCTGACGGCTATTCATACATAGGTGTTTTCTTAAATTCTCCAATCAATCCGGAGCATGACGTTTACGGCACTATGATTGATGCAAAGGAGCTTTTCAGATGGGCGTTAACTTCCCTGGAATTAAGTGCTGTTGCAACAAAGGAAACTCCAATTTGTGAACAGAAGATTAATCTTGCCTGGGGCAAGGACTCAATTCACCTTGTACCTGAATCAAATATTAACGCAATCGTGCCTAAAGGCTATAAGGAAAAGGATATAAAGGTTGTAAAGGATATTCCCGAAAGCATCGACGCACCTGTTGCAGAGGGCGATATTGTAGGTAAAGCAAAGGTTTACTATGTCGGCAAGGGTGCAAAGGGCAAACAGCTTATCGGCACAGTAAATCTTGTGTCCGGTGAAACTGTAGAGCGAAGCGGTATTTTGTATGTTCTTGATGTTATCAAAAGCATAGTGTCAAGCCCTTGGTTCTACCTTGTAATCGGAATAATTGTTGTGTTGCTGATTATTTACATTATCGTAAGCTCCGTAATCAGACACAGAAATAAGAAAAGAAGAGGCGTAAGACGCTACAGAAACTTTTAAAATTCAGGAGGGTTGATTAATCAACCCTCCATTTTAGTTATCTCTACATTATTTAAAAAGTAACAAAGTGCCTTTCTATAGTCATTTCCTTGCTTAGTCAGAAAATTTACTGTGTTTAGGCTTATACCGACAGCTTTGTCACTTCTTTTCTTGTTAATCCTATCCCAAGGACAGGCACATTCATTGATGTATGGATATTTTTTGCTTTTGCTTATGTGTCCGTTTCCGCAGTAAAAGTAAGGGATTTTTGCGACTTTTTGATTATATGTAATCACTTTTTTGTATGCACTGTTGACAGCATTTTTTACTCTGTCAAGGTGGCTGTTGCCAAATTTTTTGATAAAGTTTTTTTCTGTGATAAAACCGTTGTTTTTCTTATAATCTTTACCGTTATTGTATTTATAATTCGAATATCGAATTAAAGCAAGTGCCTTTAAAGTTTCCCCCGTGTATTCCTTTCTGTAATCGGCACATACCATACCTACAACTATCTCTTTTTCGGTGTATTGCTTTAATTTTAAATTTGCAAAAACTTTATTATTTGCAAACAGCATAGGAATAACAAGCATAAGGGAGAAAATCAGAAGAAAACTTAAAACTTTCTTTCTCATATTTTAATCATATCCAATATTTTAGCATATATTTCCTTGACATAATACTGCCTTAGGTTTAAAATATTATATGATTAAAATGTGGATTAATATAACCGATGTATATACGGAAGGAATAATTTTATGAAAAAACTTACAAATTCAAAGCTTACATGGATAACAGCGTTGCCTGCATGTGTTTTTACTATTCTTGTTAAAGTATTGCAGTCATTGGGAGTTCAGCTTCCGTTTGATGATTATATTGTGTCATACGGAGTTATAGCAGTAATATTAGCTATGTTTGTTATTAACATAATATTTATTGCAACAGATAGAAAAACTTCCCCGGTTCATATTCTAAACAGGAATATACCGGCGGCGCTGTTTGCATTGTTGTCATCAGTATTTGTTACTGCTTATTCGGTGCTGGCAATTATACAGATTTTACAGGCAGGAGCAATAAACTTTGTTGCTATCGTAACCGCAGGCTTTGGCGTGCTTTCGGCAATCGGCTTTGTAATTGTTGCTCTTGCGCATTTTCAAGGCAGAAATTATATGCCTCGAATGGGCGCATATTTACTTGTACTGCCCTGTTGGTCTTGTTTAATGCTTATCAGCGAGTTTCTTAACAACCGCCAGAAATCCGCTTTGACTATCGATCCTATCAAGCTGTTTACTTTCCTTTTTGCTATGATTTTCCTTTATATGGTTTCAATGGTTATTGCGACAATAGACGGCAAAAACCCTGTAAAAGCTTGTTTCCTTTACGGCTTGCCAATGGCTGTTTGCGGGATTGGTTACGGTGTAAGCGTAATCACCGGTGTGTTTGTTAACGGACTTGACTTTTCCGAAAACTCACTTGGTTTTGCATTTTTTGCCATATCTCTGTACGCTTTAAGTGTAATTGCGGAGCTTACCGCAAAGTTAAAAACTACTGACGAGCAAATCGCAGTATTTGACGCAGGAGATATTGACGAGAATAACCGTATGTACGGTGCCGAGGGCGACGATTTACTGATACCTGAGGAAAATTCAGGCGACTATGATTACGACTATGGCAGTGCTACTGTTGAGGCTGAGGATTTTGTAACAGAGCTTGATTATAATTATCTTGAGGAAAAGGATAAGCCGATTAATGCTCCAAGCGACGAGGAAGATTATATTGTAGCAACAGAAAGTGATACAGATGAAAATGATGATGCAATATATATTTCCAAGGATAAAGCAGAAAGCTTTGAAAGCGGAATTTTAGAAAGACAGTATGAGGAAATGTCAGAGGAACAAAGCAAGAGAATTGACGACTTAATTGCAGAGATTAACACAAGTAATAATGAATAAATTTCTTTAATTTATTTATTGACAACAACTCCTGCAAATGTTACAATATTATCGATAAATGCGTTGATAAGGATATGATGTTGGGTATAGATTTTCAGAGAGTATGCGGTTGGTGCAAGCATATATTCAACCCTGACGTTACCACCTTTGAGCTTGTGTAGGAAATGACACAACGGGTAGCTCCGTTAAAGGTAATTAAGGGTTTTGTAAACTTTTTAGTTTTACACACTAAAGTTGGGTGGAACCGTGACATTTTAAATTATGTCGCCCCAATATTCTTTTTCGGAATATTGGGGCGATTTTTACTTTATTTATGAAAGGAAGTTTTTTCAATGATTAATGTTGAATTAAAGGGTGGAGTAGTAAATCAGTATGAGGAAAATATTACTCCTGCAGAAATTGCAAAGTCAATAGGTATGGGACTTTATAAGTCTGTATGTGTTGCAAAAATTAACGGTGAAATTTTTGACTTGCGTACTCCCATTACAGAGGATTGTAAGCTTGAACTGCTGACATTTGATGACAACAACGGTAAAAAAGCATTCTGGCACACTGCTTCTCACGTGCTTGCACAGGCAGTAAAAAGATTGTATCCCGATGCTAAATGTGCAATCGGTCCGGCTGTAGATAACGGATTTTATTATGATTTTGACGTTAAAAAGCCTTTCACCTCAGAGGACCTTGAAAAAATCACAGCAGAAATGAAAAAGATTGTTAAGTCAAAGGTTGCTGTTGAGAGATTTGAGCTTGACCCTGATGAAGCAGTAAAAATGCTTGAGGATATGGGCGAGGACTACAAGGTGGAGCTTTGCAAAGAGCACACAGACAAGGGCGAAAAAATCAGCTTTTATAAGCAGGACGATTTTACAGACCTATGTGCAGGGCCTCATCTAATGGATGTTTCTGCAATTAAGGCTATCGCATTGACTAACTGTACAGGTGCATATTGGCGTGGAGATGCTAAAAATGCACAGCTTTGCCGTGTATATGGTGTTGCATATCCAAAAGCGTCTATGCTTGAGGAGCACTTAAAAATGATGGAGGAAGCAAAGCTTCGTGACCATAATAAATTAGGCAGAGAGCTTGAGCTGTTTACAACAGTTGACTATATCGGACAGGGCTTGCCGATTATGTTGCCAAAGGGTGCGAAAATCATTCAGCTTTTACAGAGATTTGTTGAGGATGAAGAGGCAAGACGCGGTTGGCAGTTAACTAAAACTCCGCTTATGGCTAAATCGGACCTATACAAAATCAGCGGTCACTGGGATCATTACACTGACGGTATGTTTATAATGGGTGACGAGGAAAAGGATGACGAGGTATTTGCTCTGCGTCCAATGACCTGTCCGTTCCAGTATCAGGCTTATCTAAACCGCCAGCGCTCCTACAGAGATTTGCCTCTGCGTTATGATGAAACCTCTACTTTATTCAGAAACGAGGCAAGCGGTGAGATGCACGGACTTATCCGTGTTCGCCAGTTCACTATATCTGAGGGACATTTAATGTGTACTCCCGAACAGCTTGAAGACGAGTTCAGAGGATGTCTTGAATTAGCTGTGTATATGCTGAAAACTATCGGACTTTACGAAGACGTTTCCTACCGTTTCTCACAGTGGGACCCTAACAATAAAGAAAAGTATATCGGCACAGCAGAGCAGTGGGACGAGGCACAGAGCACAATGCAAAAAATCCTTGACCACCTTGAAATCCCATATGTTATCGGCATTGACGAGGCTGCTTTCTACGGTCCGAAGCTTGATATTCAAATCAAGAACGTATATGGCAAGGAAGATACCCTTATCACAATTCAGGTTGACCAGATGCTTTCCGAAAAATTTGGTATGGAATACGTTGACAGAGACGGCAAAAAGAAAAATCCGTACATTATCCACAGAACTTCAATCGGTTGCTATGAACGTACACTTGCTTTGCTTATTGAAAAATATGCAGGTGCATTCCCAATGTGGCTTGCTCCTGTTCAGGTTAAGCTTCTTCCTGTTGCTGACCGTCACCTTGACTATGTTTACGAGGTTAAGAAACAGCTTGAAGCTAAGGGTATGCGTGTAGAGGTTGACGACAGAAGCGAAAAAATCGGCTACAAAATCAGAGAAGCACAGCTTGAAAAGGTCCCTTATATGTTTATTATCGGCGACAAGGATATTGAAAGCAACGCTGTGTCCGTTCGTCACAGAAAAGAAGGCGATTTAGGCTCAATGCCTCTATCTCAGTTTATTGAAATGGCAGTAAAGGAAATTGATACCAAGGAGATAAAATAAGCCTTATGTATAACAATTCGTACAAAGGTTTCGGCAAGAAAAAAAGAAGCAGATACAAAGGCTCTTACGGTACTGTTAACAGAAGAACTAAAATGAAAAGGGAAAAGGGAACTACCCATTTACAGGTTATTCGTGTGATAGTAGCCTTCCTTATGGTAGGTATTATAGTGGGCGGAATAATTGTAGGATTCTGTAACTATGACAGCGGAAATCCCAAGGCTATTCCTCACGATGAATTATATGTTAATGATACGGGAGAGGATTTGTTGATACTTGTCAACAGAAACAATCCTCTTGAAAGCTCCTATGTTCCACAGTTAGCAGAGTATGAGGGGTATTCTGTCAGCGTATCTGCTTCAAAACCTCTTGAAAACCTTTTGGAAAAAGCAAAAAAATCTAATATTGACCTTACTGTTACAGCAGGGTACATTTCCTATGAAGACCAGGAAGAGCTATATCAAAAGGAATATGACCGACTGAAAAAAAGTGGTAACTATTCAGATGTAAAGGCTCAGGCAAAGGCTGAAACTACTGTGCCGAAAGCAGGCTGCAGTGAATTTCAAACAGGACTTACCGTGTCTTTTGCAACAAATGAAAAGAGCAAATCCTTTGAAAACACAAAGGCATATAGATTTCTTGAAAGAAATTGTGTAGAAAGCGGCTTTGTACTTCGCTATCCCGAGTCAAAGAAAAGCTTTACGCAAATGGAGGGCAGCTACTGTATTTTCCGCTATGTAGGAAAGGACAACGCTGCAAAAATGTACAGTATGAATATGTGCCTTGAGGAATACAGCTCCTATCTGAAATCAAGATAATTTATGTTTTTTAAAAAACTTTGAAAAATGTCTTGCTTTTTCTGAAAATCTATAGTATAATTCTAATGTTAATTTGACTATATTCCGAATGAGGTGAAGAAAATGAAAAAAGATATACATCCACAGTATGAACAGACAACAATTACTTGTGCTTGCGGTAATGTTATTGAAACAGGTTCAACAAAGAAGGATATTCGTGTTGAAGTTTGTTCAAAATGCCATCCTTTCTTCACAGGTAAGCAGAAGTTAGTTGACACAGGCGGACGTGTTGACAGATTTAAAAAGCGTTTCTCTATGGAATAATTTTTTAAATTCAGTTGTAAACGGCGGCACAGAAGTGCCGCCCTTTTTACTATATATGAGTTTTGACTATATAGCAGACTTGGAATTATAAAAAGGTGATTGTATGGATAAAAGCTATAAAACCGTAAAATTTAATAACAAGGACGAATTTGTAGAAAAGCGGTCAAGATTTATAGGATACTGCAAGCCTGTAACTACAGAGCAAGAGGCTGTTGATTTTATAAATGCTATAAAAAAAGAGCATTGGGACGCTACCCATAACGTCTATGCCTACAGTTTAAGAGAGGGTCAGATTAAAAGGTACAGCGATGACGGCGAACCCTCAGGTACTGCCGGAATGCCTATGCTTGACGTAATTCTAAAGAATAACGTAGTTGACGTTGTTGTAGTTGTTACTCGTTACTTTGGCGGAGTTTTGCTGGGTACAGGGGGACTTGTTCGTGCTTATGCAAAGGGCTGTAAGGTTGCCCTCGAGGCTGCAAGTATAGTAACTATGGAGCTGTGCAGTCAATGTAAAATTACCTGTTCCTACAATCAGTACGGCAAGGTAAATACCCTTGTTATGCAAAAGGGCGGTTATGTTGACAACTGCGACTTTGCAGATAATGTTATTATAGATTTTCATATTCCTGTTGATTTTGTTGCTTCTCTGGACAAGGCTCTTGCAGACGCTACTGCGGGAGAAGTTACTGTTGAAATTTTGTCAGAAAATTATTATGAAAAATGATAAAAATAAATATTTTTGAAAAATCTGCAAATAATTTAGGAATAATATAATTTTTTGCGTATATATAGTCGAAGCACATTTAAAGGAGGGGATACTATGCCGTTACCTGAGGGTTTTTTAAGCGAACTGAAAATGCGTAATGATATTACTGATGTTGCGTCCTCATATGTTAATTTAAAAAGACGTGGCAGAAATATGGTAGGCTTGTGTCCGTTCCACGGTGAAAAAACACCTTCCTTCAATATTTATACGGAAAACGGCTCTTTTTACTGCTTTGGTTGCGGTGTAGGCGGAGATGTAATCACTTTTATAATGAAAAGCGAAAACCTGGATTACATAGATGCCGTTAAATTTCTTGCACAAAGGGCAGGAATGGAAATGCCCGAAAGCGGATTTGACGACAGTATGTCACTTTTGAAAAAGCGAATATATGAGGCAAACCGTGAAGCAGCCAGATTTTTTTACAGTCAGCTTTATGCTAAAGTCGGAGAAATCGGTTTAAATTATTTTCGACAGAGAGGCTTGCAGGAAAAAACTATCCGTCACTTTGGACTTGGTTTTGCTGATGATAACCGCTTTTCCCTGTGTAATCACCTTAGGTCAAAGGGCTTTAAGGATTCCGAAATTGTTACCGCAAATTTAGCCTTTAACAGTAAAAGCGGAAAAGGTATATATGACAGATTTAATAACCGTGTAATGTTTCCAATAATTGATTTAAGGGGAAATGTTATTGCTTTTGGCGGCAGAATAATGACCGACGAAAAGCCAAAATATCTGAACACCTCCGACACCCCTGTATTTGAGAAAAGTGCAAACCTTTTTTCACTTAACAATGCTAAAAACACAGGGGAGAGGACGCTGATTCTCTGCGAGGGTTATATGGATGTAATTGCCGTTAATCAGGCAGGCTTTCAAAATGCAGTTGCCACTTTAGGCACAGCTCTTACTCAAAAACAAGCTGTTTTGATGAAAAGGTATGCCGATGAGGTTATCATTTGCTATGACGCTGATGAAGCAGGCCAAAAGGCAACGGCAAGAGCTATAGATTTGCTAAGGGACGCAGGACTTACAATTAAGGTTGTGTCTATTCCTCAGGGCAAAGATCCTGACGAGTTTATAAAGAGCAAGGGAAGCAGTGGTGCCGAAGCCTTTAAAAATGTTCTTGAATGCAGCGGTAATGACGTAGAATACCGATTAAGTAAATCGAAAAGTAAATATAATATGAAGCTGCCGGAAAGCCGTGTGGCATACGTTAATGAATGTGCCGGTATTTTAGCAGAGCTTAGCAACCCTGCCGAACGTGAGATTTACGCGTCGAAAATCAGCGGAGAGCTTGAAATTTCAAAGGAGTCTGTTCTACAGCTTGTAGAAAAAGAGTTGAAGCGAAAAACAGGCAACAGAAGAAAAAAAGAATTTCGCACAATTCAAACCAAGCTAAGCGGAAGAGATGATAAGGTAACTCCGGACAGATATAAAAAGCCTCGTGTAACCTCTGCTGAGGAAGCGTTGCTTGCATATTTGCTCAATCATCCCGATAAGCTTAATTATATTACTTCGAGGATTGATGAAAATAAAATACAAACAGGCTTTTACAAAAAGCTTTATATATATTTCTGTGAAAGAATTAAAAACGGCAAAGATCCATTAAATGCTGTATCAGGCGATTTTACAGCAGAGGAAGCTGCACGGATTTTTCAAATAGTAAATTCGTATTCATCACGAATTGCTACCGAACAATCCTTGCAGGAGTATATAGACGTAATCAATGACGAGTTTCTGAAATTAAAAACCAAAGACGTGGCAAATGCGTCAATGGAGGATATTCAGGAACAGCTTAAAAGAATAAGGGACAGTCATCAATGATGAGGAAAGGAATTTAGTATGGTATTACAACAGGACAAGAAAACAATTATCAAGGATTTAACAGAGTTAGGAAAAACAAAGGGCAGTTTGACTAACGATGAGATTATCGAGGCTTTAGGTGAGATTGAGTTTAAGCCTGAGGAGCTTGAAAAGCTATATGACAATCTTGAACAGCTTGGCGTAGATATTATCGAGGAGGATGTTGAAAATCTTGTAATTGAAGATTTAGAGGAAATTACAGGCGCTAAAGACGATGGCGTATCAGAAGGGGACGCACTGTCTATTGACGACCCGGTAAAGGTTTATCTAAAGGAAATCGGCAGAGTGCCTTTGCTTACTCCTGAGGAAGAAGTTGATTTGGCAATTAAAATTGCCGACGGTGATTTAGACGCAAAGAAACGCTTATCGGAGGCAAACCTCAGACTTGTTGTAAGTATTGCCAAAAGATACCTTGGCAGAGGTATGCAGTTCTTGGATTTGATTCAAGAGGGTAACTTAGGTCTTATCAAGGCTGTAGAAAAATTCGACTATACAAAGGGCTTTAAGTTTTCAACATATGCCACATGGTGGATTCGTCAGGCTATAACAAGAGCTATTGCCGACCAGGCTCGTACTATACGTATTCCTGTTCATATGGTAGAAACAATCAATAAGGTTAAGAAGGTTTCAACGCAAATTCTCCACGAGCAGGGCCACGAGCCTACTGCTGAGGAGGTTGCCGAAAAGCTTGATATGTCAGTAGAAAAGGTCAGAGAAATTTTAAGAGTAGCACAGGAGCCTGTTTCTCTTGAAACACCAATCGGTGAGGAAGAGGACAGCCATCTTGGGGACTTTATTCCCGACAGCGATACTCCTGCTCCTGCCGACGAAGCTTCCCACGCACTTTTAAAGGAACAGCTACAGGAGGTTTTGTCAACTCTTACACCAAGAGAGGCAAAGGTTTTGAAGCTCCGCTTTGGACTTGAAGACGGAAAGAGCCGTACCCTTGAAGAGGTTGGACAGGAATTTGCCGTTACTCGTGAACGTATCAGACAGATTGAGGCTAAAGCATTAAGAAAGCTAAGACACCCATCACGCAGTAAAAAGCTGAAGGATTATCTTGATTAATGGTAGATTTTGAGGAATGTGGCAATATTTTAGATGATATTGCAGACGAAATGCCTGTGGAGTTGTATCGTGATTTGTCGGGTGGAATTTTACTTTTGAACGAAACCAAGCTCCACCCAAAGGCTGTAAATAATGATTTATACATATTGGGATTATATGTTAGAAATTCCATCGGCAGGCATATCGAGATTTATTACGGCAGTATTTCACGGGTGTATGGGCATTTAAGCAAAGAACAGCTAACCCAAAAGCTTCGGGATATTCTCCGTCACGAGGTTCGTCACCACAACGAATTTTTAGCAGGTGTTGATGACCTTTGTGACTATGACAGAGAACAGATTGATAAATACTTGGAAAACAAGACAAAAGGTACTTCCTAATGTAAACGGAAGTACCTTTTTAGTCTATATATTCAGCCTCAAACCTGGATAAATGATATTAGGATTGGAGATTGAATTTTTCCTTAAAAGATTGTCAACGGTAGTGCCGTATCTTTGCGCGACCGACCATAATGTGTCACCGGGACGAACAATATATACAAATCCTGTTGCGTTTTCTGTGCCTGCCGGTATTGCGAGAGTCTGTCCCGGGAATATTGTGTTAGGGTTGTCAAGCTTATTCATCATCATTATTTTATCAACGGTAGTGCCAAAGAACTGTGCAATACCGAATAGTGTGTTGCCGTCTCTGACTGTATAATAAACAGTTTCCATATTAATCTGTCACCTTTCTGCCCTCAAATAAATATCAAATCCAAACGTCATTTTGCGGGCTTTGGACGTTATGGAGATTAAAAAAGTAATTCAATAATTTTTTCATTCATTACAATATATACGTTTTTAAGAAATAGGTGAGTATATTTTTACATTTTCTATGGATAATAATAAATAGAACAATGTAAAGGAGTGTTATTTTGATTATCAGAGAAATACGCGGAATGGAAATAATTGACTCACGAGGAAACCCTACGGTAAGCTGCAGTGTTGTGTTAGATGACGGAACAGTAGGTGTGGCAAGTGTGCCCTCAGGTGCATCTACCGGTGTTTTTGAGGCGGTGGAGCTGAGGGATAAGGACGAAAGATACAACGGAAAAGGTGTGTCTGTAGCAGTCAGCAATATCAACAATATTATTGCACCTATTTTAAAGGGCGAAAGCTGTTTTGAGCAAATTAAAATAGATAACCGTATGTGCCAAATCGACGGCACAAAGAATAAGGAAAAGTTAGGCGCTAATGCAATTTTAGCTGTGTCTTTAGCTGTGGCAAAGGCGGCGGCAAATTACCTATATATGCCTTTATACCGTTATTTAGGTGGTACTCTCACCAATAAATTGCCTGTGCCCATGATGAATATTCTCAACGGCGGAGCTCACGCAAGCAATAATGTTGATATTCAGGAATTTATGATTATGCCTGTGGGGGCTTGTTGCTTTAAAGAGGGTTTAAGGCAGTGCTGTGAAATTTACCATACCTTAGGTGCAATATTAAAATCAAAGGGGCTTGGTACTACAGTAGGTGACGAGGGAGGCTTTGCACCGAATTTAGGAAGTGACGAGGAAGCCATTGAGCTTATCATTGAGGCTATAGAAAAAGCCGGCTATACCACTTCAAATACAAAGCTTGCCCTTGATGTGGCGTCTTCGGAGTGGTACGAGAACAACGAATATCTGCTTCCAAAACGCAATAAAAGTATAACAACCCTACAGCTTATTGATTGGGTAGAGGAGCTTGTAAATAAATATCCCATTATTTCTGTTGAGGACGGCTTAAGCGAACACGATTGGGAGGGCTGGACTACCCTTACCCAAAGAATAGGCAACAAGGTTCAACTTGTTGGTGATGATTTATTTGTTACAAATACAAAGCGACTTTCAAAGGGAATTGAAATGAGAGCCGGCAACTCTATTTTAATTAAAATAAATCAGATCGGCACCCTTACGGAAACTCTGCAAGCTATTGAAATGGCGCACAAAGCAGGGTACAGCGCAGTAATATCCCACCGCAGCGGAGAAACAGAGGATACCACTATAGCGGATATTGCCGTAGCGGTAAACAGCGGTCAAATTAAGACAGGCGCACCTTGCCGAACAGACAGAGTGGCAAAGTATAACCGACTTTTAGAGATAGAGGAACAGCTGGGAAAAAGTGCAGCCTACGGTTTTTAGCAAAATGTTGCTAATTTTATGTAAAATAATGGAATAATCTTTTAAAAAATAATATCTTATTGGCAAAATACACATAAATACGCCTTGATTTTCTACACCCAAAATGTAGCAAGTCAGGGTGTATTTTCTTTTATGGAAATATATGTATCGGTAATTTTGTTAGAATATTACCATAGAAAACTGTGTTAAAATATATATGAATTTTATGGTGAACTAAATGACTTTTAAACGTATTTTATCCATAGTTTTAATAACGATATTAGTTGTTTCTGCCTTTCCTGTCAGTATGTTTTCAGGCTTTGCAAAAACCGATTACGAGGCTTATGCAAAAAAGCTTGACAAAACTACATACTCAGGACAGTTAGGAGCATTGTATTCAAAGAACTCCACTACTTTCCGAGTGTGGTCGCCTAACGCTCGGTCCGTTAAGGTAAGGCTCTACAAAAACGGCAACGACAGTAAAAAAAGCTCCGGATACTTTAAAATGGTTACAATGACTAAAAGTAAGTCAAGCGGTGTTTGGAGTGCAAAAATTAACGGTAATCTAAAAAATACATATTATACTTACTTAGTAAAGCATGGTAAAAAATCCTATGAAACTGCGGATATTTATGCCAAAGCCTGCGGATTAAACGGTAAGAGAAGTATGGTTGTTGATTTAGACAGCACCGATCCCGATAATTGGGAACAGGACCGACATATTACTGTTGATAACCCCACAGATGCAAAGATATGGGAAATTCAGATTGCCGACTTCTCATCATCGGAAACAAGCGGTGTTTCTCAGGATAACCGAGGCAAGTACCTTGCTTTTACCGAAACAGGCACTACCGTTAACAGCATTTCAGGCTCAAGGTCAACCTGTGTTGACTATCTAAAGGAGCTTGGCGTAAACTATGTTCAAATCAATCCTTTTTATGATTTCGGCTCTGTAAATGAGGCGGATACCTCTGATAATGATAAAAACTATAATTGGGGCTACGACCCTGTGAATTATAATTGCCCTGAGGGTTCTTACAGCTCTAATCCTAAAAAAGGTGAAGTGAGAATCAAGGAATGTAAACAGATGATACAGGCTCTCCATAAAGCAGGTATCGGCGTTATTATGGACGTTGTTTACAATCATACTCTAAAGGATAAGGATTCAAGCTTTAACAGGACAGTACCCAATTACTACTATCGTATTAACAGCGACGGAAGCTGGTCTAACGGCTCGGGTTGCGGTAATGATGTTGCAACCGAGCGTAAAATGGCAAGCAAGTTTATTGTGGATTCCGTAACCTATTGGGCAGAGGAATACCATATAGACGGATTTAGATTTGACCTTATGGGTCTGATTGATGTTGACACTATGAATTCCGTAAGGGATTCCTTGGATAGCCTGACAGACGGCACAAAGCTACTTATGTACGGTGAACCTTGGGTTATGTCAACAACTACCGACAGGGATGTAGTTTTAGCAAACGTAAACAATATTGACAAGCTAAGTGACCGAATCGGTGCTTTTGACGATACCTACAGAGATGCTTTAAAGGGCAGTACCTCAGGCAACGATAAAGGCTTTATCCAATCGGGCAAGAATAAGCCAAATCTGAGAACAGGTATAGCGGGACAGTCCGATTCTGTTATCGGTTGGGCAAAATCTCCTAATCAATGTGTAACCTACGGCTCCTGTCACGATAATCTCACAATGTGGGATAAGCTTGTAAAGTCAGTAAAAGGCGATGATGCCGATTATACTGCACGTTACAGCGATTTAGTTGCTATGAACAAGCTTGCCGGTGCAATTACACTTACTTCACAGGGAACAAGCTTTATGCTTGCAGGCGAGGAGTTTTGCAGAACTAAAAAAGGTGACGAAAACAGTTACAGCTCAGGATTTAAGATAAATCAGATTGATTGGAATTTTGTTGAAACCTACGGTGATGTTTCCGACTATTATAAAGGTCTTATGAAAATAAGAGAAAACATTTCAGCCTTTAGAGATTCAACTCCTGCTACAGCCAACAGCATAAAATATCTTGAAGATTGTCCAATGAATGTGTTGGCATATGAAGTAAGCGATTACAAATTCGGCAGAGTGTTTGTTGCCTTTAACGGCGGAGATAATGAGGAAACCGTCAGCACTCAGGGCAACTGGGTACAGCTTGCCGATGAAAATACAGCAGGAATGAACAGCTTGGGAAATGTGGGAGATAAGCTTAAACTTTCACCACATTCTGCGGCAATTCTTGTTGACAGAACAAGCTACAGTAATTTGAATATTACTTCCGATACAGGAAAAGTTATCGTAAGATATTTTAACGGCGACAGTGTTATAAAATCCTATGTAATTAACGGCAAAATAGGGGACAGCTACGAAATTTCCTATTTACCATCAGTGCTTATGGATTACGATATTACCAATGTTTCCGGTAAAAGCGGAAAGTTCAGTAATGCTGTGAAATATTGCGATATTAGCTGCAAGCCCTTCAGCGGTGATTATTCAAGCGTAACCTTCCAATTCCTTGACGGAGAAAAAGGAACAGCGGTTGCTGACTTTACCGTAATGACAAACCGCAACGGACAGAAATATCAAACCTTGACTATTCCGTCAGTTGAGGGATATGCTCTCGATATGGAAAGACTCCCCAAAAACGGATGCGGAGAATTTACCGATAAGGACCAAAAGGTTAAGTATTACTATAACAAAGTTAATCCCAAGGATAAGACCTATAGAGTTAATATTATCTATATGTCAACTACAGGGGAGATAATAGGAACAGACACGTTAAACGGTGGACTGAACACTGAGTACTCTACCTCTCAAATAGAATTTGATAATTATGAGTATCTGTCGGTAACAGATAACTATGACGGTGTATTTGCTCCGACCGAACAGAATGTTCTGTATATTTACGAACCTGTTTCAATTATTCCAAAGATAATCTTAATAGTTAGCATATTTGCTCTACTGATAATTGTAATTATTGCAGTATTAGTTGTAAATAAAAGAAAAAAAGAAAGATTAATCAATAATCTTGAGTTTGTTTAAGGTAATTATTTCCCAAAAAGTTTACCGCTTTTAGTGGAATTATTATAATGTATATTTTTTAAGGAGGAATATTTTATGACAAAAAAGATTTTGTCAGCTATGTTGTGTGTTCTGCTTGTAGTTTCATCAATAGTAGTTGCAGGCGCAGCTACTACTGACGCATCATCAACATCCGCTGATACTCCCTATTCATATGCTTCACAGCAGCTTGATGAAGAGTACGGTTATGACGGAAATGACCTTGGTGCTACTTATACACCGGAAGCTACTACCTTTAAGGTATGGGCACCAACAGCAACATCCATCGTATTAAACCTTTTTGCAACAGGTAGTGATGACGAACCTGGTGCACAGGAGCTTGGAAAAAGTTACCTTGAAAAGGTTATGGACGGAGAGAAATTCACAGGCGTTTGGTCAACCGTTGTTGAGGGTGACCAGAAGAATGTGTATTACACCTACACAGTCACAGCCGCAAACGTAACAGGCAAAAAGACAACAACAAAGGAAACACAGGACGTTTACTCAATCGCAACAGGTGTAAACGGTAAGCGTTCAATGGTTTGTGACCTTGCTGACACTAACCCTGAGGGTTGGGAAAATGACAAGCACGTTGTACTTGACAAGTCAACTGAGTCTTCAGTATGGGAAATCCACGTAAAGGACTTTACATATGCTGAGAATTCAGGTGTTTCTGAAGCAAACCGCGGTAAGTACTTAGGCTTTACAGAAACAGGTACTACATTAAACGGCAAGGGTGACACAGCTACTTGTATTGATTACCTAAAGGAATTAGGTATCACAACAGTACAGATTAACCCATTCTATGACTTCGGTTCAGTAGATGAAATGGGTGCTGATTCTCAGTTTAACTGGGGTTATGACCCTGTTAACTACAATGTTCCTGAGGGTTCATATTCTTCAAACCCATATGACGGTAACGTAAGAATTAGAGAGTGTAAGGCTATGATTAAGGCATTACACGACGCAGGTATTTCAGTAGTAATGGACGTTGTTTACAACCACACTTTCTCTTATGATTCCTGCTTTGAAGCAGTAGTTCC
The DNA here is from genome assembly GCA_945980035.1 of uncultured Clostridia bacterium. Taxonomy (GTDB): domain Bacteria; phylum Bacillota; class Clostridia; order Oscillospirales; family Acutalibacteraceae; genus Ruminococcoides. The sequence goes on along the minus strand of CAMFQG010000015.1, from coordinate 4,604 downwards.
AAACTACTATTACAGAATGACAGCATCCGGTACATATTCAAATGGTTCAGGTTGCGGTAATGAAACTGCTACAGAACGTAGAATGTATAGAAACTATGTAATTCAGTCTTGTCTGTATTGGATTAACGAATATCACATTGACGGTTTCCGTTTTGACCTTATGGGTATTATGGATTGCGAAACAATGAATCTTCTTCGTGAAGAGATGGACAAAATCGACCCAAGACTAACTATCTGGGGCGAAGGCTGGACAGGCGGTAACTGCACATATCCTACAAAAACTTGGACAGGCGAAACACTTTACGGCGGTGTTCAGGCAAATGCTGCACAGTTAGACGAGAGAGTTGCATTCTTTAACGACGGTATCCGTGACGGTCTAAAGGGTTCTGTATTCCAGGCTGACGGTCAGGGCTGGATTCAGGGTGCAAAGTCTTCCTACAGCAACATACGTCAAGGTATTTTAGCTAATACTCAGGGCGGTAACTGGTCAGCAAAATCTCCACAGCAGTGCGTTACTTATGTATCCTGTCACGATAACGCAACTCTATGGGATAGGCTTTGTGCTTCTAACCATATGACACAGTATTACCGTGGCAGAAACGATAAATTACTTGCAGAAAACAAATTAGCCGCAGGTATTTTAACAATGTCACAAGGTATTACATTTATGCTTGCCGGTGAAGAAATGTGCCGTACAAAGGACGGCGACGAAAACAGTTACAAATCTGCTGCTACATTAAATATGATTGACTGGTCATTGGTTGAGACAAATGCAGATATGATTTCCTACTATAAGGGACTGCTTGAAATCCGCAATAACTTTGCTCCTTTGACAGACAATACAAATGACAGCGCTGCTAATTATCTTGTATATTCCGGCAGCACAGCTTCTACAACTCTTGCTTATGTAATCAGCAATACAACAGAGGGCCAGTGGAATAAATTAGCAGTTCTTGCTAACAATACAGGTGCTCCTGTAGAGTATAAGCTTCCTGATACAAACAAGAATTGGGTAATTATTGCTAACGATGCAGAAGCAGGCGTAACAAATCTTGGCACAGTAACAGACGGTAATTTCACAATTCCTGCTCGCGGTATGATTATCGCTGCTGACTATGCAAGCTACATGTCAGTAAAATTACCAAGCAAATTAGGTAAGGTTGTTATTAAATCTATTAACGAAAATACAAAAGAGGTAGTTGATACTCGTATTATCAAGGGTACAATCGGTTCTAAATACGCAGCTACTCCTGCAACATCACTGGGTATTGAATATGTTCAGACAGATGTTCAGGGCGATGTAAAGGGCGTATTTACAGCTGACGAGAAGGAAGTAACATATTCACTCGGTTACTATGTTCCCGAATCTATGAAGAAAGATATTGACGGTAACGGCAAGCTGAATATCAACGATGCTACTCTAATCCAGAGAGCTGCTGTTAATATGGTTGAATTAACCGATGAACAGACTGTTGTTGCTGACGTAAACTATGACGGCAATATTGACATTAACGACGTTACAATGATTCAGAAATATCTCACAGGTATGTCTGTCGGCATAGGTAACGTAACTGTTAACTTCTACAAAATAGACACAGATGAGAAGATTGCTGAGTCTGTTGAGTACACAGGTTTAGTTGGTTCAGAATATACTGCTACTCCGGTTCCTGCTCTTGGATATGTACTGGACGAAACTTGTCTGCCGGATAATGAAAAAGTAACGGTTGCTTACGGTGTAGATACACAGATTAACTACTACTATCAGTATGTTGGTGCAGAGGTTAAACTCCACGTACAGCACAACGGTGACAAAACTTGGGCTCCTAACGTATGGCTGTGGGGTAGCAAGAACGGTGTTGACAGCGATACAAACTACTGTAAAAACAAGACTTGGCCGGGCGACACTCTTGAGCTTGATGAGAATAACTGGTACTCAACATCATTTGAGTGTTCAAGCAACGATAACTCTTACAACATAATTGTTTCCAACGCAACAGGCGGTTCTGTTTCTGCACAGTCTGCTGACTGCAAGGGCTTTACACAGCTTGAATTATGGGTATTAATTGATGACCATTCTGCTTCAGGTGTATCACTTCTGTTCTATAATGTAAACCCACTTGAAAACGAAAATGCACAGCCAATCTATCAAGGATAATTACTGATATTATTCCCGCTATGGATTTCCATAGCGGGATTTTTTGCTTTATAGGAAATTGCTCGAAAACGGTCGGGCAAAAAAGATTTGAAAATATCAATTTTTCTTCTCGAAATGGGTGTCGAGACACTCGACTTTTTTTGTCAATTACCAAGTATAACAAAATAAATACCAACTGTAACATTTTAAACAATTTTCCGTAAAAATCTGTTATAATCTACAGGCTGTAGTTTAGGTATTTTATTGATTTATATTTTCAAAAAGGGTATAATTAATGTATCTGAACAGCATAGCATAATAACTTAACTTTTGGAAGGAAATATTATTATGAAGATTGCCATAGTAGATGATGATAAAAATTCTATCAGAAATTTAAGTAATGTGCTGATTGACAGTTACGGTGAAATTGTAGAGTCTATTGACAGATTTGATAGTCCCGCACTTTTTCTGAATTCAAATGTAGCTTTTGATATACTTTTCCTTGATATTGAAATGCCTGAAATAAGCGGTATAGAGCTTTCAAAAAATCAGTCATTAGCAGGGGCAAACATTGTTTTCGTTACAAGTAAAGAATCGTTGGTTTTTGAGGCATACAATACAACAAACGCACTCGGCTTTATACGAAAGGATAACCTGATAAATGATTTAAAGGTTATTATGGATAAGTTTAATGACAGTAACAGCGTTGACAAAGTAATAGTAGTAAAAAAGGAAAAAAGTATTGTAAAAATTCCCTACAGAGATATACTTTACATAGAGAATCAGTCAAATGATATTATTATACACACCAATCACAACAGCTTTGTCAAAAGATATAAGATTTCTGATTTAGAAAAGGAATTGGCTGATTTTAATTTTATCAGATGCCACGTAGGTTTCATTGTAAACCTGAATTATATTGATTATATCGGAGACAGGGGCATAACCCTAAGTAACGGTGATATGATTCCCCTGAGCCGAAAGAGAATAAAATTAGTGAAAGAAAAATTTTTAAGACTAAACGGAGCATAATATGGTTGAAATACCTATGATTATTGACTGCATATTCTATTTTTTTATTGCAGTTGTTTTCACATCCTTTACAAGCAAAGTCCTTGATTTAAAATATGATTCAAAAGTCAATCAACTGATTTATGCGTTGGTTGTGATAATGCTTTTTGCGTCCTTTACGGCATTTAATTATTATGAGCACACAATAGGATATATCGGAATAATCAGTTTTCTTGTAATAATGTGGACATATTCTATAGTGTTTTTTGAGAATAGTTACTTTCTGAAAATTGCCGTACCGGTTTTTTCCTATTCATTGTACATAATCATATTAGTCCTGTATAAAATGTTCGCAGAATTTGTATTGCATATTAAATGGAATTATATGATTAACAATAATTTGCTATACAGTATTGTTATCAGAGTAATAGTAAACCTGACTTTTGCGTTTTTAATATATATTGTTTATAAATATTGCAACTACCAAATCAAGCTTAACAATATTTTTGACTACATATTTTTTGTAATTTTCCCCATAATTACTGTGGGAGTTTTGATTTTGTCTTTTGTTGTTTCAACTGATATAAAAACTTCTCCATCTGCTATGGTTGCCTTAGGCGCAACTTCCTCAGCTATGGTATTTGTATCGGTCCTTGTAATGAGCCTTATGGTCAGAGCGGCACGAAACAAGGAGATAGATATGGAAAACCTGATGATGAAAAAGGAACAGGAATACTACAAAGAAAAAATTGCTGAGGCAAACAAAGGCATAGAGGAAATTGCAGTAATCCGACACGACATAAAGAATAAAATTCTCTGTATCGGGCAATTAATAGGCAGTGAGAATTACGTTGAAGCTCAGGAAATGTGCAACAGTATTCAAAGTGAAATAGCGCAGGCTACTGTTCTGTTCCATACGGATAATATATATCTAAATTCAATATTAAATATTTCCTATAAAAAGGCAAGGGACAATGATATTGACATTAAAATTATAGCCAACTGTGATTTTAAAGGTATCGCTTCTTCCGATTTAGTGTCAATAATCGGCAACCTTTGTGACAATGCAATCGAGTATCTGTCCTCAATTCAAGGTCAGCGTACAATCAGCGTAAAGCTGTCACAAAAGGGCAGATATTACTTTATATCTGTTAAAAACAACTTGCTTGCGTCTGTTCTGTCGGATAACCCCTCATTAAAGACTCACAAAAAAGAAAAAGTACTCCACGGGCATGGAATAAGGATAATTAAAAGTATCGCGCGAAAGTACAAGGGCAGTGTGGATATATGCGAAGAAAACAGTTATTTTGTGGCAAATGTAATGCTTGAAAAACCATCTGTAACAAAATAACTACCAACTGTAACATTTTCACCTTTTTTTCAATAGATTATGCTATCATATAGACAGATACAAAAGCTGTCTCTTATACACATCTGACGCTGCCGACGAAGGCTTAGG
>CAMFQG010000014.1 GCA_945980035.1 uncultured Clostridia bacterium | reverse complement strand
ATTCCTCTACGTCTCGTGGGCTCGGAGATGTGTATAAGAGACAGCTTCTACAGGAGGCGGTCACAAGGTAGCTGCCGCTGCACTTGAAAACGCATTCCACAGAATAGCTCCTATGGACAATGTGCTGTTAAGCGACGGTCTGGCTTTAACAGGAAAGCTTTATAATAATTTAATCTGTGACGGCTATACCTTTCTTGCAAAAAATGCACCTGATTTTTACGGTACAATATATAAAATTTCCGACAAGGAATCTCCTTTGAATAAGCTGTGCAACAGCACAAACAAGTTAAAAGGCAACAGACTTTTGCCTATTATCAAGCAATTTAAGCCTGACGTAATTATATCATGTCACGCATTTGTTACCATAATGCTGGACAAATTAAAAGAGGACGGAGAGCTTAGTATTCCCGTTATTTCTCAGATAACTGACTTTTCCCCTCATTACACATACGTTGTAAATAATATCGACCATTTTATTGTCAGCAGTGACGAGATGGTTGACCTGATGACGAACAAATACAAACTGCCAAAGGAAAAGATACATCCTTTCGGAATACCTGTTGCCGAAAAGTTTTTAGAGCCATGCGACAGAAACGCTGTGGCAAGAGAATTAGGTCTAAAGGAGAGCACTCCTACAATTCTGTTTATGGCAGGAAGCTTTGGAGTCAGCAAAATACTAAATCTGTACAGAGAGATTTCTCAAAAAGAGCCCGACGCACAGTATGTAGTGATTACAGGCAACAACAAAAAGCTGTATCACAAATTTGAAAGCTTGGTAGGCGATAACACGAAACTGCTTATGTACGTTGACAATGTAAATGATTATATGCACTGTGCAGATTTAATTATTACAAAGCCCGGTGGATTAACAGTCAGCGAAAGCATACATTGTGCGTTACCTATGGCTATTTACAATGCTTTTCCGGGACAGGAGGAAGAAAACGCAAAGTTCCTCTTAAAAAGCGGTGTTGCGGTAATTCTTGAGGACAATCCTGTAGAAACTATAAAATTTTTATTATCAAAGCCTGAAGTGCTAAAGGAAATGAGCAATAACTGCAAGGAGCTTTGCCGCGGTAACTCCTGTGAACAGATTGTTAAATTGGCTCATTCTCTGGAGAATAAAGAAAGCGAGATAGACGTATGAAAAAAATAATTCCTGTTGTGTGTATGTTTCTGTGTTTACTTATGCTTTTCACATCCTGTCAGAGCACCACAACCCTGACAGACAGCGACAATCTTATGATTGACGTAAAAGCCGACGATAACTCAACATACAATTTTGTTAACGGTGAAACCACCAATCCTACCTCATACAATAGCTACATAAATGCCGCAGGTGATTTCTCCTTTAAAATGCTTGCTTCTCTGTATCAGAGCAACAGAAACTTAGCTTTTTCACCAAGTGCTTTACATTCACAGCTTGCACTGCTGTTAAACGCATCAGGCGGTGACAACCAAACAGAAATTAAAAACCTTGTAGGCAAGAATATTTCCGTTGACGCTCTGAATCAATGCTCGGGTTATTTTCTAAGTCGCATTAATGCTCTCAACGATGAAGAAAACAAATATTACGTAGATATAAACAACAACCTTATTTTTAACGATACAAAGGCAGTAAGCACAAACTTTTTGCTGAAGAACGCGGATTTTTACAATCAAGGTGTATTCAAGATTGATTATGAAAATGAACATTCCGTAAACAAGGTTAACGGATACTTAAAAGAGCGTACTTCTCAAAAAGCGCCTGATATGGTATCGTCGCTGACAGGTGATATTAACACCTACTCTACCGTTTATATGAAGGATAAATGGCTGTGCGGTTACACAAACGAAAACATCACCGCCAAGACCTTCAAGGGCATTGACGGTAATGTTCAGGCAAACTTTATGGAAAGCACGGAGTACTACATCAGCGGTGGCAACTGCACAGGCTTTATCAAAAGCTTTAAAAACACTCCATGCAAATTTATTGCGCTTTTACCTAACGAAAACACAAGTGCTTATCAGTTGGCAAAAAGCCTTGATTCTGAGGAATACAACAAGATTTTAAATTCTATGAACGTGTTTAAAACCTGTAAAGCCTCACTTCCTCAGTTTTCCGTTAACGAAACAGTTGACTTTAAAAAGGCTTTGGCTAAAAACAACGTGGATATTATGTTCACACCGGAAGCGGATTTTTCAAACCTTTCCTACAATGCAACTGCACAAGCTTCAAGCATTGTGCAGAATATTGATATAGATATTACCCAAGGTGGCATATGCACCACAAAGGTAAACAAGTCAGGAAGCAAAGAGATAACTCCCGAATATACGGTAACTCTTTCAAGACCTTTTATCTTTATAATCGCAGATAACGAAAGCAACCTGCCGATTAGTATGGGAATAATCTCAAATATTTAAGTGAGGATAGTATGAAGAAAAAATTTCCTACAAAGCTTGTCTTTAATATTTTTGTGTTTTGTCTATGCGTTGGAATCGTATGCTTCTTTTTCTTTAGCGAAGACGGACTGAGAGATTTATTGCAATCCGGTCAAGGTGTAATTTGGCAATGGGTAGTTGTAGCGATTATTTCTCAGCTTGTTTATATGTTTACGGAAACTACCGTAATCTACCTTTTTATACGTGAGAAATACAAGAATTTCAGTTATTTGAACGCAATAAAGGTTTCCTTTACCGGTCTGTTTTGGAGTGCAGTCACTCCATCCTCAACAGGCGGACAGCCAATGCAGATTTATCTTTTACATTCAATGAATGTAGAAATAGGATACGCTACCTCAAGACTGATGCAAAAATTTCTGGTATATCAGGTTGTTTTAACCCTTATCAGCATTATTTCCGTAATAATGAACTTTGGCTACATTCTTTCAAATGACAACATTGTGTTTATAGTTGTTATGCTTGTCTTTGGATTTGTGTCACAGCTTGCAGTAACCTTGATAATAGTTATGTTCAGCTTTTCACCCAATCTTGCAAGAAAGCTTATTATGTTCATTGCAAAGATTTTGGGCAAAATCAAAATTGTAAAGAATTTAGATAGCAAAGTATCCACAATTGACAAACAGCTTGATACTTTTCATTCAAGCAACAAGGATATTTACAAAAAGCCAAAGCTTCTTGTTCCTGCTGTGATACTTACCTTTGTGCAGTTTATTGCAATGTTTTTAGTGCCGTATTTCATATATCTGTCACTTGGATTAAGCGGTGTTGGTCCTGTTCAGATTGCAACAAGCCAAGCCTTTGTAAACCTTATGAGCGGAATGATTCCTATCCCCGGTGCATCAGGTGCCGCTGAATTAGGCTATACTGCTTTCTTCAGTGCAATCTTTATCGGTGGCACATTAAAGAGCAGCACACTTATTTGGAGATTAATCAACTACTACGGTGTGATTGTTGCCACAGCTCCTTTTGCATATCTTACAAAAGGTAAAACAGATGAAGCAAAAGCAAAAGTAGAAAACAAAAATTAATTATTATCAAACAGTTTTATAGCAACCGCCGTAATGTCGTCGTCATGACCGTCGTTACGGCGTTTTATTGCCTCATTTACCACTGTTTTGGCAAGGTCGGCACAGCTTCCGTCACTGAAGCCTTTGATAATCTGTTCAAGCCATTTTTCACTGCCGCTTACTGCTCCGTCTGACAACATAACCAACATATCACCGTCTCCAAGTCTTACTTCTTCTTTTGAAAATTTTATATTACCCAGTATTCCGATAGGCAGAGAGCTTGCAGTTTTCTTCAGCAAGTGTCCGCCTTTTTTTATATAAGTCAGAGGTGCGCCTGCCTTGTTGATTTCCACCTTTCCGTTAAACATATCAATCTTTGCAAGGTCAACGGTAGCAAGGCTCTCGTCCTCGCTTTTTACCATTAATGCTGAATTTACCACCTGCAAGGCGCAATCCTCGCTTAGTCCTGCTTTCAACAGCTTAGTCATAATGGAAATTGTCATATTGCTGTCAACAGCCGCACGTCCGCCTGTACCCATACCGTCGCTGATAATCGCTACAAACTGACCGAAACCGTTGTAAAAGCAGTTTACACAATCTCCGCAAAGCTTTCCGTTGTTATAAACGTGCTGGAACACACCTACCTCTATGTCAAACACAGGAATTTCATCAAGGACAATTCTCTTTTGAGTTCCCACTTCCGTAATCATAGGAGTGTCAAAACACCTTGCACAAAGGTCGGAAATATCCTTTGCAAGTGCGTTTCTTTTTACAGGGACTTTTCCGTTGGCAAGCTGAATTTCCACAGTCATTCTTCCGTTGGTATCAAGCATACAACTGCAATCTATAGGAGCAAAGCCCTGTGTATGAAGATACTCAATAACTCTTGAGCTTGAGTCGGGATCGTAGCTTTTATAGTTTTCTACATTTTCGGCCATATCTCCCAAAATCTCCGACAGCCCAACAAACTGTCCTGCCACAAGATTTCTTATTTGTGTAATTCTCTGTCCTGCCTCAATTCCGTTAATATAGTCCTTATAGTTTCTGTTTAAGCTGTCGGCAATTTCGATTTGTCGGCAGCATTTTTTTGAAAACAGATTTTCAATGTCGCTTTCGGTTATAAATCCCTGAGTTTTCAAAGGGCCTGCAAGTCTTTCAAAGTCGCTTTTTGTAGCAGATTTTTGCCGTTCCCAACAGAACACTTTAAGTCCACAGCTTCCGCAAACATCTGCACAGGTGTTTTCGTATATGCTGTCAACATTCGGTGCGTAGAGCTTTCCAAGCTGTCGGCTGACGCTGTTTACACAGTCACTTACATTTTGCAAAGCGTTGGATGCAAAATCAAGCCTCATTACAATGGAGTTTTTAAGGCTTTGATTGCTCCTGCTGTTTTCCTTTGGCAGAAAAACAGGTGTGATATATCGCTCTATTTCCTTAGGAAGTATCATAAACACAGACGCACCGATTATGGTTTCTACAAATACAGCCAGCATAACCGAGCTGTCCCCTGAAGAAAAGGACATTACCGTATTGCAGATTACAAAGCTGACTGCAACTCCTGCCTTTCCGATAGGTGAGAAAAGTCCGCCGATAAGTCCGCCAAAGCCGTATCCCCCGCAGAGAAATCCATAGGCTTGTCCACTCATTGAAAATATAGAGCCCACAGCTACTCCCGATACTGTACCGCCTGTTATTGAGCCGTACCTGGAACAAAGCAAAATTATAATAACCGCAATAATTCTGCCCAGTGACACCTTTTCAAATTCTATACTTCCCACCGACAGCAAAAACACGCAGACCGTCATCACAATGCTTGCCATTTCCGATTGAGAAAAGCTGGTTATTCGTCTGTTGGAGTCAAGTAAAAACAGACTTCTATCCATAAAATATGCAACTGCAGCCGCTATAATCGCCTCGATAGTCACTGTGGAAAAATCGGTAAGGGTGCTTGTGCTGACAAATAGCATTACTATACCTGATGCAAAAATCGGCGCAAAGGCTACTATGGGAGTAAACAGCACAGATTTATTTAGCAACTTTAAATCGGCAGTTACCCAACGGATTAACGCGATTGAAACAGTAACCGCCACATACCTGAAGGCGTCGTTTGGCTTTAACATTATGTAGCCTATTGATGTGCCCAGGGTTGCCCAAAATAGATTCTTCCGTGAAACTGCCGCAACAAAGCTTCCGCCAAATGGTGAAAGCTCGGTAAATATTACTCCTCGGCACACAAGAATACCCAAGAAGAAATGCACTGCCTTTTCAACAATTAGTTTTACAAATGCGTCGTTGCTGTGGTCGTAGTTTTTAATAGCTTTTTCTGTTCTCATTTTTTATACTTCCTTAAATTTTGTAAATACATTATATTTAAGGGGTTAAAAAACTTTTGTCACAAGCTGTTTGAGAAAATATAAATTGTTTTGAATTATTTATAGGGTAAAAACACTATTTTATAAAATTGTTTTTTATTATGGTATTTTTAGTCGCAGAGCTGTTTAAACCTAAATTATATTACAAATTTTTAACTTGACCAAAATTTGCATAAATAGTAATATTGTGATATAAATTAACATTCTAAGGAGGAGTGTTTATGACTGAAAACAAGAAGTTTTCCATATTTGATATTTTGATAATTTTCTGCTCTATGATTGCACTTTTTGTATCCATTATCTTTTGCGGTATATCCTATGGTGCCCCATCATTTAATTTTATCTTTCCTATTTCCTTTGACATTGGTTTCAGCGACTTTGGGGGATTTGTTCACAGCACACTTGGAACGGTAAACTCTATTATCGCCCTATTAATTCCTGTTTCCTTTATTGGCAGCGTATTGTTTAGGAATAAGAACGAAAAGTTTTTGCTGATTCCTGTCGGTGTGTATGTTATTCACGCATTATTGTCTTTGATATTCCACGTAACCTCATCTGCACCGAATGCTGTTGTGGAAACTGTTTCAAGCGTTATCTACTTGATTTTGGGAGTTGCTTTGGGATTGCTGATGCTAATCGGATTTAAAAACAACAAGTTTATGATACCCATTCCGGTATTTATTTTGGTTTATCTTGGAGTAGGAATAATTATTTATCTTATCAATATGATTTTCTATTTCAATCTTATTTCAAATAATTTTGCTAACGTAATTTACTTTGCTATGTTTTACATTTCATACGGAATTATCACAGTCCCTTATATAAGAGATGAGCTTGCAGAGATTAAAGCAAAGAAGTCAGCAAAGACTAAAGGAGAATAATAATGACTAAGAAAATTAACACAAAACAGGCAATTCCCTACGGTATCGGCGTGGTACTCGGATTCTTTTCATTGATATTGCAGTTCTTCCATTTTTCAATTATTTATGTTAACATTAACGGAGAATTTATGCCCTACTTTAGTATGGGATTCCCCATTAATTTTTATAACCTGACATATATATTTGAATCAGGGTTTCATCCGGAGTATCTGTGCTTTTTTATTTCAAGTGTTTTGTATTTCTTAGTGCCTCTGACATTAATGCTTGTAATCGCAGGCAAGTACTTAATTGATAATTTTAAGCCTGAATATAGCGAAAAATTCAACTATCTGTTGGCTTTACCCTTTGCTTTGTTTTTTGCGGACAGGCTGATTTCCTTCTGCGGAAATGTAATTATGGTGTTACCGCTTTTTTCAATGTCTATTAATATCCCAACAATTATAAATACTATTCTTATCTTAATTACTGACCTTTTGCTTGTGGTAACTCCGGCACTTGTGTTATTAGCAATTTTATTTGGATTTAAAAAGCCAAAGTTTAATTTTATTGTCTTTATATCACCGGTGATTGCACTTGTAATCTTTATTTTATCAGATGTGCTGACAACCATAGGCGCTGTTTTAGTGGGAAGCCATATTAATATTGGCAATACGAAATTTTTGGCTCAATTCTTACTCTTTGTATCTATTGCCTGTGTGTATGCAACTCCTGTTCTCAAGGCAATCAAGGAAAGAAAAGCTGTTACCGAATAACAAATATTTTACATAAAAGAACACGACTTGCCAAGTTTCGCAAGTCGTGTTCTTATATTATGTTGAATTTTTATTTAACTAACCAACTATAGTCCTGTCTGCAATCAAGAACATAATCAACATATACGTTATTATCCTTTATTTGATACAGCACAAGATACCATTTTTCAACATACATTTTGTGGTACTTATTGGGGACAATATAAGCCTCGTTAAAAAAGGGAAACCTTTGGGGCATAAACTCAAGAGAACGGAATGCTTCAATCAGTTTGTCTTTTACTTTTCTTGCAGAGTTCTTATCAATATTGCTCATAAAGGCAATATGTTCCCTGAGCATATCAAATGCCCTTTGAGATACAATAACATTATATTTATCCATTACTATACCTCGTCAATAATGCGGTTGAGTTCATTGTCAAGTTCATCTACAGATACTCCTGTAACCCCAGCCATTCTATCCTCCTCAACGGCTAAAAGCTGTTCCCTTAACTGTAGCATTTTTTCTTTTCGTGTAAATGCCTCAATGTCCATTATTACAAGGTCGCCCTCTCCGTTCTTTGTAAGGTAAACAGGTTCTCCTGTCTGCTTACAAAGCTTGGATATTTCGTTATAATTCTGCCTTATACTTGCGCTCGGTCTAATGTTCATATAATCACCCTTGTAGTAATATTATACCTATATTATAGTTTTATTATGCTATATTGTCAAGGACAAATACTAAAAAACTAACCGGACAACCCTTTCGAGTTATCCGGTTGAATTTATTTATTAAACTTTTATCTGTCGCTTAATTTTTTGTATTCCTTATGCTCTGCGATTGACATATATGCAGGACGGATAATCTTGTTGCCGTTGACTAATTCTTCCATTCTGTGTGCGCTCCAGCCGGCAATACGAGCTATAGCAAACAGCGGAGTATATAATTCCGCAGGCAGGTTAAGCATATGATAAATAAATCCGCTGTAGAAATCCACATTAACGGAAACGCCCTTATACATTTTCTTCTTTTCGGCGATAACCAGCGGTGCAAGCTTTTCAACATTCTGATAAAGCTTGTATTCATCGTCAAGTCCCTTTGCTTTTGCAAGCTTACCAACAGCGCCCTTTAAAATCATAGCACGTGGGTCGGAAATTGAGTAAACTGCGTGACCTACACCGTAAATCAAACCACTGCGGTCAAATGCCTTTTTGTCAAGGATATTTGCAAGATAGTTTGAAATTTCCTCTTCATCTGTCCAATCCTTAACATTGATTTTTAGGTCCTCAAACATTCTGCTGACCTGAACATTGGCACCGCCGTGTTTAGGTCCTTTTAATGAACACAAAGCCGCTGAAATTGCGGAATATGTGTCTGTACCTGAGGATGTAACTACGTGTGTTGTAAAGGTTGAGTTGTTACCGCCGCCGTGCTCTGCGTGAAGCACCAAAGCCATATCAAGAACCTTTGCCTCCAAGTCGGTATATTTCTGGTCAGGACGCAGAAGCTTCAATATAACCTCTGCTGTGGAAAGCGTCGGCTCCGGAACGTGGATATACAGGCTCTGATTTCTAAGGTAATGGTTGTACGCCTGGTATCCGTAAACAGCTAACTGTGGGAATACCGCAATAAGCTGTAGGCACTGTCTTAACACGTTTTCGATAGAAATATCGTTTGGATTTGAATCGTAGCAATACAAAGTCAATACGGAACGTGCAAGAGTGTTCATCATATCGTCTGAGGGTGCTTTCATAACAACGTCACGGACAAAGTTTGTAGGCAACGCTCTGTATGAGCCTATAATTCCCTTAAAGTCCTCAAGCTCCTGTGCAGTAGGCATTTTGCCAAAAAGCAAAAGATAGGTTGTTTCCTCAAAACCGAAGCGATTATCTGCAACAAAGCCTGCCACTATATCCTCAACATTGTAGCCACGGTAATACAACTGTCCGTCTATGGGGACAGTCTTTCCGTCAACTACTTTGTTCTGCAAAATTTCAGAAATATCGGTAAGTCCTGTCAGAACGCCCTTGCCGTCAACGTCACGCAAGCCACGTTTTACGTCATATTTTGTGTAAAGGTTTTTGTCAATAACTGCGTTTTCCAAAAGCTTACTTGAAAGCTTTTCGACCTTTTTATTCGTTTCATAATAGGCTAAGTCTCTTGGCATAGTCTATCTCCCATCTATATATATTCTTGCAAACAGGTTGTGACACAAATCCTATTGCTCATAGTTATTTCTAAATAAAACGGCAATGGGGATGGCAGCACACCATCCCCTCTTTAATACTTTTTAAACAATGTGCCATAAATTAATATTTAATATTTATTATAACACATTTTTTAAACTTTTGCAAATTACTTTAAGTAAGTACCTGTCTGACCGATCTGACCGCTGATTCCTGTAAATCCTGTGCCGCAAGCAACATAGCAACGCATATTACCTGCTGCAAGATTTCCTACAGAAAGTGTACCGTTAGTTACGTTCTGAACGTCACCTGTTACAGCGTCAATATATTTACCGTTTGGAATGTTCTTGAATGTTGCGGCTCCGCTTAATGCTACACAAGCAAGAGAGTCGATACCCTCCTCAGCATTTGTGTATCTTCTTACATAAGCCATATTACCGCTTACATAGTTGCTGTCGCATGTGTACTGGCCCTTCTGCAGAGCAGGAACAGCCTGACGGATAAGGTTCAGCTGTCTTAGGTGAACTGACAAAGGTGCGTTTAATGTTTCAGCTACTTTACCGCTTGCGGTATATTTACCGAAGTCTGTAGCATTAACACTACCCTCCATATAATCACCGAAGTAAGCACGGCCTGTTTCTGATAGAGGAGCATTAGGACCTACGTCAATAACATTACCCTTTGCGAACTCAACCTCTGTACCATAGTAGATACAAGGAACGCCACGGAATGTAAACAGCAGGTTCATATTTTCTGCCCAAGCCTGTGGTCCGCAACTGTAACGTGTTTTCTCCATATTATCAGGGCCGTAGTCGTGGGAGTCAACGTATGTTACAACGTATGTTGCGTCATTGTATAGGTCATCCTCACCCTTTGCAGCATTGAAGGCGCTGTTTGCATCCTTAAATGCCCAGTGCATTGGGAAGTCGATTACGGAAGTGCCGTTTGACTTGCTGTGGTCAGGAGTATGGTATGTAATACCGTTTAGGTAAGCATTGTTACTTGTTTGGTTAAAGTTTCTGTTGTTGTATGCACCGTAGTGACCTGTAGAAGTTGAAAGGTTAGTGCTCCAGCTGTCAGTCCAACTGCTTGCACTTGCATATGGGCTGTCTAATTCTTTCCAAGTGTAGAAGAAGCAGGAGTCGGAAGAACCGCCCTCGTTGTAAGCGCCGTGGTATCTTGCACAAACCTCACCGAAAATCCAGAAGTTTTCAATATCTGTAAATTTTGGGAAGTATGCCTGGTTCAGTGTCCAACGGTTAATATGCTTTTCTGTATCAAGACGGAAGTAGTCAACACCCATATCTGCATATTCTCTGAATGCGTCTGTCAAATACTGAGCAACAGTTGGGTTTTCTGTGTTAATATCAACGCAGTCACCTGCCATCTGGCCTGTCTGCTCTGTTGACTGACCCCAACCAAGACTCTTTTCATGGTGATAGTAATGATTTGTATCGTTAGCATCCTCTTTCATAACAGCAAGTCTTGCTTGATACTGATCTGCTGGTAACATAGTCTTATAGTTAGGAGCAGTTTTTGCGAATACAGAATCCGGAATTGTTGTCATACAATCAACAGAGTCAAGTTTGCTGTAATCTTTTGTAAACATCGGAGCAAGGAAAGCCTCACCAAAGTTACTTGTATGGTTCCAAACAACGTCCTGAACAATCTTCAGACCCTTTTCGTGGGCTGCGTCGATTACATCCTGGAAAGTTGTATCGTCACTTTCGTAACGTGGGTCAACCTTAGTAAAGTCGAAAGCGTGGTAACCGTGATAATCGTAGCCTGACGCATTTTCAACTACAGGAGTAATCCAAACTGCAGTAAAGCCAAGAGCCTTGATATAGTCAAGCTTTTGAATAAGTCCCTTAAAGTCGCCACGCCAAGCAGGGTCGCTGTCAGGGTTGTTTGCGGTTCCATCATCCCAGCAGTGAATGTTGTTGCCTGTGTCGCCGTCATAGAAACGTGTAGTAATAATAAAGTAGATACTGTTCTCACGGAAATCTACACGGTCCGCTGAATCAAGTTCACCGGGATTTGATTTGTACCATCTCTTACCCTTGTACCAATATTCACCGGCAGAGTTACGTGTAAGCTCCGCTGTCTGTTCGCCGTTGACTACGAAAAGCATATTGATTTTAGTAACATTATTAAATGTGTACTTATACCAATTATTGCCCTCAGAAGTCATAGCAGGACCGGGGTAGCTTGTTTCAATATTCTGTGGCAGACTGTTCCAATAGTAAACTGTGGGAACACCCTTGTCACTGTAGAAATGAACGGTAATGCCTGAAGCTCCGGTCTTTTCCTCTGAAGTAACAGCCGCGTTTGTTGTTACAATTGCTATACTTGCCAGCATAAGAACTGTCAGAACAACTGCAACTAACGTCTTTATTTTCTTCATTTCAAAACCTCCTGTATATAGTTATACATATTCATACATATTATAGAATAAAACGCCCGTTTTATTTTTCTAATACAGAATTATTCTTTTGGGCAATACTACAATTTATTGCCAATATTTTTGTATAAAAATACGGAACAGAGCAAATCTGTTCCGTAAAATAGCAAGAATTAACAATTTTAACTTTTTGACAGCAAAAACTTTTCGATAACCTCTGCAAGTCCGTCATTATCGCAGTCATTCTCGGTTACATAGTCTGCAACTGCTTTCAGCTCAGCCTCTGCGTTATTCATCGCAACTCCCAAGCCTGCCATCTCTACCATTGAAATATCGTTAAAGCTGTCACCGCAGGCGATAGTTTCGCTTATATCAATACCCATATAATCACAGATAGCTTTCAGCCCCAAGCCCTTGCTTGTGCCTTTTGGCATAACCTCGAGAAACCAAGGAGCAGAAAGATAAATATCCACATCTTCTGAAAACTTATCGAGCAAAACCTGTTCCATTTCTTTTAACTCATCAGGCTCCCCTGCAATAAGCAGCTTGTGAACAGGAAAATCAACAAACTCAGCAATATCGTCAACAAGATTAAGAGGTAAGCCGATTACTTTTGACTCGATTTCTGTATAATCGTTGACCTTTCTGTCTGCGTAGATAGTACTGCCCTTGTGCACCATTGTAGTCACATTGTAATGCTTTATCTCTTCATAAACAGGCTTGATATATTTGCTGTCAAGGTAGGTTTTTGCAATTTCTTCCTCATCTGAATTCAAAATTGCACCGCCGTTAAAGCCCATATAAAATCCGCCGTTTTCAAGGATATTCAGCTCTACGGCATACGGTCTGACACCATAGGGCAATCTTCCGGAGGAAACTGCAAATTTCACGCCCTTTTCCTGAGCCTTCAAAATAGCCTCCCGTGTTTTGGGAGTAATCTCCTTTTGTCTGTTGAGTAGTGTATCGTCAATATCAACTGCCATTAATTTATACTTCATATTACCTCACAAGTAACAAATTAATCCTTTAAATTTTTGTCAGCCATACACTGAACAAGCACAGCCTTTTGTGCGTGAAGTCTGTTTTCTGCCTCTTCAAAAATCTCATCAGCGTGAGCCTCTAATACATCAGCAGTGATTTCCTCACCGCGGTGAGCAGGCAGACAATGAAGCACCATACAACCAACATTAGTTTTTGACATAAGCTCTGCGTTAACCTGGAAGTCCTTAAATACTTCTTCTCTGATTTTCTTTTCTTCCTCCTGACCCATTGAAGCCCAGACGTCAGTGTAAACTACATCTGCACCCTTAGCGGCGTCAAGTGGATTTCTGCAAAGCTCAAATTTACCGTCTGCACCGTATTTTTCAGCAAATTCAAGAATATGCTTGGGTGGATCGTAACCCTCAGGACAAGCAACGGAAATGCTCATACCTGTGGATAATGCACCTACAATTAAAGAGTTCATCATATTGTTACCGTCGCCGATAAAGCACATTTTTAGTCCCTCTAATTTGCCCTTGAACTCACGGATTGTCATTAAATCCGCAAGGACCTGACAAGGGTGGCAATAGTCGGTTAAGCCGTTGATAATGGGAATTGAGCCGTACTCTGCAAGAGCTTCAACCTCGCTCTGCTCAAAAGTACGAATCATAATGCCGTCTAAAAATCTTGAAAGCACACGCGCTGTATCCTCTACAGGCTCGCCTCTGCCGATTTGTAAATCGTTGGATGATAAGAACAGCGGATAACCGCCAAGCTGTGTCATACCGACCTCAAAGGATACACGGGTACGTGTTGAGCTTTTCTCAAATATCATACCTAAGGTTTTGCCCTTTAGGATTTTATGCTCAATGCCGTGCTTTTGCTCATACTTTAGCTGATCGGCTAAATTAAGAGTGTTGATAATTTCTTCTGTTGACCAGTCCTCGAGTTTTAATAAATGTTTCATTCTATATCTCCTTTAGTGTTTTTTCAAGAATTTCTACCGCAATATCTAATTCCTCATAGCTTATATTAAGCGGAGGTAACATACGCAACAATGTTTTTGCCGTAATCATAAGAAGTCCGTTTTCAACGCACTTTTTAGCTACATAGTGAGCGTCTTTATCTTCAAGCTCAATACCTACCATAAGCCCTAAGCTTCTGACGGACTTTACACCATCAAGCTTTAGCAGTTTTTCCTTTAGGTATTCGCCCTTTTTCACTACTTCACTGAGAAAGTCGTCATTAGCAATAACGGATAATATATAATTTGCACCTGCGCAAACTACAGGATTTCCCCCAAAGGTTGTTCCGTGAGTTGAGGGTTGCATAACATTTTCGAGCTTTTCGGTACACAGACAACCGCCAATCGGAAGTCCGCCGCCCAAGCCCTTGGCAACGGTAATAACATCAGGCACAATATCATAATTTTCATAGCTGAAAAGCTTGCCTGTTCTGCCGATACCTGTCTGAACCTCATCAACAATAAGCACAATATCCTTTTCATCACAAATGGCACGGATTTCCTTAACAAGGTCCTTGTCAAGAATATTAACTCCGCCCTCACCCTGAACGCACTCCATTAAAATAGCACAGGTTTTGTCGCTTATCTTGCTCTTTATATCCTCAATGTTTTCCCCGTCCGCATAAACAAAGCCCTCTGTAAAGGGAAAAAAGTAGTTGTGGAAAACATACTGTCCCGTTGCCGATAAAGTAGTTACGGTTCTGCCGTGGAAAGAATTTTTTAGAGTTATTATCTCGTTTCTTCCCTCACCGTATTTATCAAAGCTGTATTTTCGTGCAAGCTTAATTGCACATTCATTTGCCTCAGCACCGCTGTTGCCGAAACAAACCTTTGTAAAAGGCGTTAAGCTGCAAAGCTTCTCTGCAAGCTTAGATGTCTGGGGACTGTAAAAATAGTTGCTCATATGCTGAATTGTGTTCAGCTGCTGAGTAACAGCCTTTACCCAGCCGTCGTCACAGTAGCCTAAAGCATTTACGCCGATGCCTGAGCTTACGTCAAGGTATTTCTTGCCCTGTTCATCATAGGCATAACAGCCCTTGCCCTCTTTCAACGCAACATCATACCTGCCGTAGGTGTGCATTATATATTCACTGTCAAGCTTTTTTGTATCCATAAAATTCCCTCATTTATTGTCATATGAAAAATCGTAAATATCGTCACGTCTTTCAAACCCGAAATCAGTCCAAAAGCCCTGTCCTGCTTTGTTATCCTTGTAACAGAATATGTGAGTTTTTTCTATTCCCTCTTTGGTAAGCTTTTGGATAGCTTTCTCTGCCAAGGCTCTGCCGATATGGTGACGTCTGTATTCAGGCAACACCGCCATATGATGAATAAAGCCCCTGCGTCCGTCGTGCCCTGACAAAACAGTTCCCACAATTTTTCCGTCACAAATTGCAACCTGACTTAACCCCTTGTTGCGGTTAAGGTATTTTTCTATGTTCTCCTTGCTGTCCGCCGAGCTTAATGCTCTTTTGGAGGTAATAAGCCACATAGCAAATACTTCGTCATAATCTTCGATTTTCATAGAACGAATTTCCATACTATTCCCCTAATTAATAGAACATTGTTCCGATACCCTCGTCAGAAAACAGCTCAAGCAAGATTGAGTGCTCCAACCTGCCGTCGATAATGTGAGCACGGTTTACTCCGCTTCTGACCGCCTCTACGCAACAGTCGATTTTAGGTATCATGCCACCGCTTATGATTCCCTCTTTTTTCAGCTGAGGCACTTCGCTAACGTTAACTACGGAAATCAAGCTTTCCTCGTCCTTAACGTCCTTTAACAGTCCCCGTATATCCGTCATAAGAATCAGCTTTTTAGCATTCAGCTTTGCGGCAATCTGTGCTGCGGCAAGATCGGCATTAATATTGTAAACCTCTCCGTCATATCCGCCGGCAATAGTGGAAATTACAGGGATATAGCCGTTCCTGATTGAATCCATAATTATAAGGGGATTTACGTGGTCAATCTCTCCCACGAAGCCTAAATCCTCTGCCGATGAAAGCTTTTTTGCCATAAGCATTTTTCCGTCAAGACCGCAAAGTCCCACTGCTCGACCACCGGATTGCGACAATAGCTGTACCAAGCTTTTGTTAACCTTACCTGCAAGAACCTGCTGAACAATGTCGATAGTTTCCCTGTCGGTAACTCTCAGTCCGTTTTTAAATTCACTTTTCTTGCCTGTTTTATTCAGCATATCGTTAATCTCGGGGCCGCCTCCGTGAACAAGCACAACATTGATTCCCACAAGCTGCATCAATACAATGTCGCTCATTACAGCAGATTTCAAATCCTCGTTAAGCATAGCGTTTCCACCGTACTTTACAACGATTGTCTGGCCTGTGTATTTTCTGATATATGGCATAGCCTGAATAAGGACTTTTGCTCTTTTGCTGTTATCCATTTATTTCACCTTTTTTATCAAGTTCTGTAGTCGCCGTTTATTTTAACATAATCATAGGTCAAATCGCAACCGTAAGCCTCAGCCTGTGCGTTGCCGTCACCTAAGGTAACAATAATATTTATTTCTTTTTCAAGCAGAATTTCCTTTGCAATATCCTCGTCAAAGTCAATTCCTGCACCGCTTTTGCAAACTTCAATTATACCTTTTTCTGACTTAAATGCAACATCAACCTTTTTTATGTCAACGTCAGCACCGCTGTAGCCTATAGCACACAGCACCCTGCCCCAGTTTGCGTCTGCCCCAAACATAGCCGCCTTCAGCAGGCTTGAGCAAATAACACCCTTTGAAACAAGGACAGCGTCCTTCTTTGTTTTTGCACCCTTTACACTGCAAACCAAAAGCTTTGTTGCTCCCTCACCGTCAGCGGCAAGCTGTTTTGCAAGGGATTTAAAAGCCTGGGTAAGTCCCTTTACAAACTCTCTGTATTCCTGATTTTTCTCGGTGATTTCCTTGTTTCCCGCTTTGCCTGACGCCATAATTGCAAGGGTATCGTTGGTGGAGGTGTCACCGTCAACGCTGACCATATTGTAGCTGTCCTCTACCGCTTCAAGCAAAGCCTCTTTCAGCATTTCCGAAGAAACCGCTGCGTCTGTAGTTACAAATGACAGCATTGTACCCATATTAATATGAATCATTCCGCTGCCCTTTGCAATACCGCCGATTGTAACGGTCTTTCCGTCTAAAACCATTTCCATAGCCATTTCTTTTTTGACGGTATCGGTAGTCATAATTGCCTCAGCAGCATTTGTTCCGCCATCCTTTGAAAGGTTGCCCTTTAGCATAGCTATGCCCTTTTCAATAGGCTCTATAGGAAGAACCTGTCCGATAACTCCTGTGGATGCAACAATAACGTCCTCTTGATTTACACCAAAGGCATTTGATGCAAGACGGCACATTTCTTCTGCCTTTTCATAGCCGTCTGCGTTGCAGGTATTTGCGTTGCCTGAGTTTACAATAACTCCCTGTGCTTTTCCGTTTTCAAGGTGCTTTTGTGTTACTAAAATCGCATCTGATTTTACAAGATTTTTTGTAAACACAGCCGCCGCATTACACAATGTATCGCACTTAATAAAAGCTAAATCTCTTTTTGTTGTGTTTGATGACTTTATACCTGCACAAACTCCGTTTGCAGTAAAGCCCTGTGGTGAAGTTACACCGCCCTTAATAAATTTATATCCCATAATTAAAATGCAGGAGGAATAATATCAAGACCTGTTTTTTCGTCAAGTCCGAAAATTATATTCATATTCTGAATAGCCTGTCCTGCCGCTCCTTTTACCATATTATCTATTGCCCCGCAAGCAATAAGCTTGTTTGCACGTTTGTCATAGTGAATTGAAACATCACAGAAATTTGAGTATTTTACGTTGTGAATATCAGCGCACTGTCCATCATCAAGGAGTCTTACAAAGTATTCATCCTTGTAGAAATCCTCATAGGCCTTTCTGATTTGCTCAAAGTTTACGCCCTTTTTTATATCGGCATAAACTGTAGCTAAAATGCCTCGGTTTACAGGCAAGAGATGCGGTACAAAGGTGATAGTTACGTCCTGTCCGCTTAGCTTTGAAAGCGTCTGCTCAATCTCGGGAGTATGTCTGTGAGATGCTACCTTGTATGCGTGAAAGCCCTCGTTAAGCTCAGGGAAGTGACTGCCCTGTGAGGTTTTTCTGCCTGCTCCTGTAACACCGCTTTTGCAGTCACAGATGATGCCTTTCATTTCAATAAGCCCATTTACCACCGCAGGGGCGATAGCAAGAGGAGAACAGGTTGTATAACATCCCGGATTAGCAACAATTCTCTTGCCCTTGATTTTATCTCTGAAAAATTCAGGCAAGCCGTAAACAGCCTCTTTGTGTAAATCCTTATCAATGAAAGTGCCGTCGTACCATTCAGTGTATTCTTCCTCGCTCTCCAAGCGGAAGTCTGCGCCTAAGTCGATAAAGGCTTTGCCCTTTTTAATACATTCTGCTCCTAATTCCTGTGACAGTCCGTGAGGTAATGCCGCAAAAATTATGTCGCTTTTCTCAACAACAGCATCTTGATTTTCACACACCATATCGTTCAAAAACTTATATGACGGATAAACGTCGCTTAACTTCTTACCCTCAAAGGAAACAGAGCTGATTGCCACAACCTCTGCCTGTGGGTGAGAAGTAATCAGACGCACAAGCTCTGCACCTGCATATCCTGTTGCTCCCACTATTCCTACTTTAATTTTCATATTCTTCACCTGTTTAATCTGTAATATTGACAAATGGATTTTAATATCATATAATTAGGTTACGGGGAAAACCGTCAAAGCGGTTAGCCCAAATTTAAGAATTTTATAAAAAATAATCGCTTACATTTGGGACTGTTGGGCGATTATTTTTTTTATGTATTTTATAAGCTGAGTAAGCGATACTATCAAAATGATAAGTAAAACAAATTCAGTCATACATATCACCCCCAATCCTGTGGGAGTGCTAACCGCCTTAACTTCCCTGTAAACCCGCAAAGCCTAATAGGCTGTTACGGCAATAAAAAGTAAATCAAAATAATTTTATTATTTTTTAATCCTTATTTACCAGAGCCAAAACTCTCTTTGCCTGAGCCTTTACATTCTCCGGAGCAGGACCGCCGAAAGCCTTACGCTCCATTGTGCATTGTTCAAGAGAGATTGCCTTATATACGTCCTCTGTGAATACGTCGCAAATCTTTTTGTATTCCTCAAGAGGTAAATTTTCTAAATCAGTATCAAGCTCAATGCATCTTGCAACAAGTTCACCTGTTGCCTTGTAGGCATCTCTGAAGGGAACACCGTTCTTTGTTAGCCAATCGGCACAGTCGGTTGCGTTTATAAATCCCCCTGCGGCAGCCTTACGCATATTTGAGCTTATAACCTTCATTGTGTCAAGCATCGGAGTGAATGCAGTTAAGCACATTTTAACGGTATCAACCGCATCAAATATAGCTTCCTTATCCTCCTGCATATCCTTATTGTAAGCAAGAGCTATGCCCTTCATAATTGTCAGCAAGGTCATAGTGTCGCCGAATACTCGTCCGCTTTTACCCCTGACAAGCTCTGCTATGTCAGGATTCTTTTTTTGTGGCATAATTGATGAGCCTGTTGAGAATGCGTCATCAAGCTCAATGAATTTAAACTCCCAACTGCACCACATAATAATTTCTTCCGAAAAACGGCTTAGATGCACCATAATTATTGACAGACAGCTTGCAAATTCAATGCAATAATCTCTGTCGGACACACCGTCGAGGGAGTTGTTTGTAATTCTGTCAAAGCCTAAAAGCTCTTTTGTAATATTTCTGTCGATTGGATATGTAGTACCTGCCAAGGCACAGGAGCCAAGTGGCATTTCGTCCATACGTTTAAGGCAGTCCTTAAGACGGCTTATATCCCTTAAAAACATTTCACCGTATGCAAGAAGATGGTGGCCGAAGGTGATAGGCTGAGCTCTCTGCAGGTGAGTGTATCCGGGCATTACAGTTTCGCTGTACTGTTCAGCCTTTTGAGCAATAACCTTTACCAAGTCATTGAGCATATTGCTGACATTTACAACCTCTTTTTTTAGGTAAAGCTTAATATCAAGGGCAACCTGGTCGTTACGGCTTCTGGAAGTGTGAAGTCTTTTTCCGTCATCGCCTAAACGTGCTGTAAGCTCACCCTCAATAAAGGTGTGAATATCCTCAGCCTCCATATCAATTGAAAGCTTACCGCTTTCAATATCTGCAAGAATGTCTTTTAAGCCTTTGCAGATGTTCTCTGCCTGACTTTCCTCAATAATTCCGCATTTGCCAAGCATTGTTGCGTGGGCAATACTGCCCTCAATGTCTTCCTTGTACATACGACTGTCAAAGGAAATTGAGCTGTTAAAATCGTTTGTAGTTTTTGAAAGCTCCTTTTTAAATCTGCCTTTCCAAAGCTGCATATCTATCACTCCGTAATGTTTAAAGTTTCACCCTATAAAAAGCACTTAATGGGACAGAGAAAAATCCTCTGTCCCCTAAGCAAATTTTCCTTTAAATTATTTAATAAGACCTTTTTTTGCACGAACCTTAATCGGCAGTCCGAATAGGTTGATAAAGCCTGCACTGTCGTTCTGGTTGTAAACCTCGTCCTCGTCAAAGGTTGCGATTTCCTCGTCATAAAGTGAGTATGGGCTTGTTACACCTGCATCAATAATGTTACCCTTGTAAAGCTTTAGCTTCACGTCACCTGTAACATATTCCTGAGTGCTGTCAACAAAAGCGGACAGAGCCTCTCTTAAAGGTGTGTACCACTTACCGTCATATACTAACTCTGCAAATTTAATTGCAAGGACTGATTTATAGTGCTGAGTGTCCTTGTCAAGACAGATTTCCTCAAGTTTGTTGTGTGCTGCATAAAGGATAGTACCGCCGGGAGTTTCATAAACGCCACGAGCCTTCATACCTACAAGACGGTTTTCAACAATATCAGTAATACCGATACCGTTCTTACCGCCGATTTCGTTTAATTTTGTAACAATGCTTACAGCGTCCATTTCTTCGCCGTTGATTGCTGTAGCCTCTCCCTTTTCAAAATGAATTGTAACGTACTCAGGAACGTCAGGAGCCTGAATCGGGGAAACGCCAAGCTCCAAAAATCCCTCTTTCTCGTACATAGGTTCATTTGCAGGGTCCTCAAGGTCAAGACCCTCGTGGCTTAAATGCCACAGGTTCATATCCTTTGAGTAGTTTGTTTCTCTGTTAATCTTTAGCGGAATGTTGTGCTTTTCAGCATATTCAATCTCCTGCTCACGGCTCTTGAACTCCCAAGTTCTCCAAGGAGCGATAATTTTCATATCAGGAGCATATGCTTTAATTGCAAGCTCAAAACGAACCTGGTCGTTGCCCTTACCTGTGCATCCGTGACAAATTGCGTCTGCTCCCTCTTTAAGAGCAATTTCTACAAGTCTTTTTGCTATAATGGGACGTGCAAATGAAGTACCTAACAGGTATTTACCCTCATAAACAGCGCCTGCCTTAATTGTTGGATAAACGTACTCTTCAACAAATTCCTTGTTTAAGTCCTCAATGTAAAGCTTTGAAGCACCTGTTGCAAGAGCCTTTTCCTCAAGACCCTCAAGCTCGGCAGCCTGTCCTACGTTACCGGAAACAGCAATAACCTCACAGTTATCGTAATTTTCCTTTAACCAAGGAATGATGATTGAAGTATCAAGTCCGCCTGAATAAGCTAAAACAACCTTTTTAATCTTTTTATCTGCCATAACAAAAACCTCCGTTTTGGTGTATTTCATATTTCTCTTAACATCTGTCTCTTATACACATCTCCGAGCCCACGAGACGTAGAGGAATCT
>CAMFQG010000013.1 GCA_945980035.1 uncultured Clostridia bacterium | reverse complement strand
GCCTTCGTCGGCAGCGTCAGATGTGTATAAGAGACAGGTATATTATAGTAAAACATATGATTAGTTATTCATATGTTCATTTATTAAATTATTGGAGGTTGTTATGGCTACACAAGACAATATGCCTGAACTTGAGGTTCTGTTTGAGCTTGCCGACCTGTTTAAGGTATTCGGCGATTCTACAAGGCTAAGAATTTTATATACCCTGTTTGACGGTGAACACTCTGTGGGAGAAATTTCAGCTACACTGAATATGGAGCAATCTACAATTTCCCATCAGCTCAGAGTATTAAGGACAAACAAGCTGGTAAAGGTCAGACGAGAGGGCAAACAAATCTACTACAGTCTTGATGACGACCATGTTAAAAAGGTTATCGAAATGGGACTTGACCACGTTTTGGAGTGATATTATGAAATACAAATTATTAATGGAAGGACTTGACTGTGCCCACTGTGCCTCAAAGGTTGAACAGGCTATTGCAAAAACAGAGGGCTTTGAAAATGTGAGCCTTGTATTTGCAAGCAAGACTCTGCACTTTGAGCACAGCAAGGATAAAAATATTATAAAAACTGTTCAGGAAATTACTGACAGAATTGAGGACGGCGTAACTGTTTTGGAAATAGGCAGTCCTAAAGATACTAATAATAAAAGCTTTTTAAAATCGAATCTGCCTTTATTTATTGCCATTGTATTTGGATTAGGCGCATTAGCCTGTGAGTTATTGGGTTTAAGCGAAATTTTGGTAGCCGTTCTAAGCGGAATTGCCATTATTCTATCAGGTTATGATGTGTTTATTTCAGGTGCAAAATCCATATTAAAGCTCAGAATAGACGAAACTACCTTAATGGCTGTAGCCGTAATAGCCGCTTTCTGCTTGATGCAGTTTGTTGAGGGTGCAATGGTTACTATCCTTTTTGGAATCGGAGAAATGCTGGAGGAAAAGGCTGTTGAGAATTCTCGAAAAAGCATTGAAAAGCTTGCTAACATTCAGCCCGACGTTGCCACTGTATTGGAAAACAACATTGAAAAAGAAGTCAAAGCGGAAAGTGTAAAAATCGGCTCTGTTATTATTGTTAAACCACACCAAAGAATTCCTCTTGACGGCACTGTAATTGAGGGTACGAGTACGGTTGACACCTCGGCTATTACAGGTGAGAGCCTTCCACAGGATTGCACAGTGGGCTTTCAGGTATTAAGCGGTATGATGAACGGTGAAAGGCTGTTAAAAATAAGAACTACCAAAGGGTATCACGACAGTACCGCAAGCAGAATTATCAAGCTTGTTGAGGATGCCTCTGTTTCAAAAAGCAAAAACGAAAAGCTGATTACAAGATTTGCAAGCATTTACACACCTATTGTAGTATTCATCTCATTGGCTATTGCATTTTTACCGCCTTTGTTTGGAATGGGCGACCTTGCTATGTGGATATACCGCGGACTGGTTTGTCTTGTTGCATCCTGCCCCTGTGCTATTGTAATTTCAGTTCCTCTTTCCTATTATTCGGGAATAGGCGGTGCGTCAAAATACGGAGTGCTGTTTAAGGGTGGGAAATACCTGGAGGCTCTTGCAAAGGCAGATACAATAGTATTTGACAAAACCGGTACACTTACAAAAGGTCAGCTTGATATAGTTAAAATTACTCCATATAAAAATTATTCCGAAAAAGAAATTTTATCCTTAGCCGCTGCCTGCGAAAAGAACTCCTCCCACCCTATTGCACAGGCAATTAAAAACAGCTATAAAGGAAATGAAATTATACTTGAAAGCTATAAGGAAAAGTCAGGTTACGGTGTTTCTGCTATATATAAAGGAAAAGAGCTTGTATGCGGTAACAAAAAGCTGTTGAAAGAAAATATCGAAACAGACGCCACTGTATTTTTATTATACGACGGAGAGCTTATCGGCTCTATTGAGGTCAGAGATACAATCAGAGAAGAGTCTAAATCGGTAATTGATAAGCTAAAGAAATCAGGTATTAAAAACCTTGTTATGCTGACAGGCGACCACAGGAAAACAGCCAAAAAAGTTTCAGAGGAGCTGAACTTAACTGATTGTTACGGAGAGCTTTTGCCTGAGGACAAAGTTAACATTGTTAAAAAGCTAAAGGAAAACAGCAAGGGCGTAAGCTTTGTAGGTGACGGAATTAACGACTCCCCTGTTATTTCTGCTTCCGACTGCGGTTTTGCTATGGGGTTTGGCAGTGATGCAGCAATTCAATCTGCCGACGCAGTGCTTAGCTCGGGAAATTTAACCGCTTTACCAAAGGCGGTTATGATTGCCAAAAAGACAGTAGCCACAGTAAAATTCAATATTACCTTTGCACTTATTATCAAGGCGGTGGTAATCGTTCTTGCGTTCTTTGGTATTGCGGCAATCTGGATGTCTGTAATTGCAGACACAGGTGTATGTATGGCCTGTGTGCTGATAGCTACAAGGCTTTTAAGGGTAAAAGTATAAAAAATTTCAGATATAAGAGCAGAACTTTGCTTCTGCTCTTTACTTTTTAATTTTTTTGTACTATAATATAGTTTAATTATGAATTACTATGCGATTGTATAGATAAGGGAGAATTTACACCATGATAAGTGGCGCAGATATAATGGTAAAATGTCTGGAGGCTGAGGGCGTTGATACAGTCTTTGGTTATCCGGGTGCAACAATTTGTCCATTTTACGATTCATTATACGACAATACTAATATTAAACACATTCTTGTAAGACAGGAACAAAACGCCGCTCACGCCGCAAGCGGATATGCTCGTGCATGTTCAAGGCCCGGTGTTTGTGTAGCTACCTCAGGTCCCGGTGCAACTAACCTTATTACAGGTATTGCTACCGCATATATGGACTCAATTCCTATGATTGCAATTACAGGACAGGTTCGTTCCGATTTACTTGGCAGAGATGTATTCCAAGAGGCTGATATAACAGGCGCTTGTGAGCCTTTTACCAAGCACAGTTATCTTGTAGAAAAAACTGAGGACTTACCCAGAATTTTCAAGGAAGCCTTCCATATTGCAAAAACAGGCAGACCCGGTCCTGTGCTTATTGATATTCCGCAGGATTTACAGGAAAACGAAATTGAAAGCTTTGAGTATCCTGAAACTGTCGAAATCAAAGGCTATAAGCCTAACACAAACGGTCACCTTGTTCAGATTAAGCGAGCAGTTGAGCTAATAAAAAGCTCAAAAAGACCGTTAATCGTTGCCGGCGGCGGTGTGTTAAGCTCAGGTGCAAAGCTGAAGCTACAGAAATTTGCAGAAATGACACAGATTCCTGTACTTTCCACTATGATGGGTATCGGTGTTATGCCAAGCGACCACCCGCTTTATTTAGGTATGCTTGGAACTCACGGCAGAAAGTCTGCAAATTCAGCTTTACACAAGGCTGACCTTACAATCGTTTGCGGTGCTCGTCTTGGTGACAGAGCTATTGCTGCTCCTGACCAGATGGGCAATAAGACAAAGGTTATACATATTGATATTGACCCTGCGGAAATCGGCAAAAATGTTAAAACTACTGTTCCTATCGTTGGTGATATGAACAATGTTATGAAACGCCTTATTGAAAACATTGACGGTTACACTATTGACTCTCAATGGGATGAAGAGGTTAAAGATTTAAAGGCTCACTATCAGAGCAAAATATCTACATTTGACGGATATGTTGAGCCGAGAACATTAATCAGCAAGCTAAGCTTTATGCTTAAAAGCAAGGCAATTCTGTGTGCAGATGTAGGTCAGAACCAAATCTGGTGTGCTAACAACTTCAGAATCAGAGAAGGCCGTTTTCTCACAACCGGCGGTATGGGAACTATGGGTTACTCTGTTCCCGCTGCAATCGGTGCTAAAATGGCAAGAAAAACAAGAGATGTTGTAGTTGTTTGCGGTGACGGTAGTTTCCAGATGAGCTTAAACGAGCTTTCTACTATTGCACAAAACAATCTGAACATTAAAATTATTGTTATGAGGAATCACCGTCTTGGTATGGTCAGAGAGCTACAGGATAAATGCTACAAGGGCAGACACTCCGCTACTATACTCAATGATGAGCCTGATTTTGTTGCTCTTGCAAAAGCTTACGGCATTGACAGCGCTGAGGTTTCTTCTAATGAAGAGGCTGAAAAGTTTGTCAAGAACATTGTCGAAAGCGACAAACCCTTTGTTCTTGTGTGTAATGTACACCCTGACACTCCTTCAATTCTTTAGGAGGTTAAATAAATGAAATACACTTTATCTATATTAGTTGAAAACCAAGCAGGCGTTCTCTCTAAAATTTCAGGCTTGTTTTCACGTCGTTCATACAACATTGATTCCCTTGCGGTAGGTGTTACAACCGACCCTACAGTTTCAAGAATTACCGTTGTTGCCAACGGCGATGAGTATGTTGTTGAACAGCTTGAAAAACAGCTTAACAAGCTTATTCCCGTTATTAAGGTTAAGCGCCTTATAGAGGGCGAATTTATCAGCAGAGAGCTAAGCCTTATTAAGGTGCACAGCTCCTCAACAAAAAGATTTGAGCTTTTAAAAATCGCTGAGCTTATGAATGCAAAAATTGTGGATGTGGCGGCATCTACCGTAACATTTGAATACTGTGAAACTGCTGAGAAAACTCAGATTCTCATAGATTTATTAAAACCGTATGGTATCCGTGAAATTGTAAGAACCGGTACAGTTGCCATCGACAAGGGCAAGGCTGAGGTTACTGCTTAATTCACGAAAACATATAATAAAATTTATTTATAAACCGCATATGCGGCAAGGAGGAAATCAAAATGTCAGAAGCAAAAATTTTCTATCAATCAGACTGCAACCTTTCTCTTCTTGAGGGTAAGACTATAGCTATTATCGGCTACGGCAGCCAAGGTCACGCTCATGCTCTTAACCTTAAGGATTCAGGTTGTCACGTAATCATCGGTCTTTACGAAGGCTCAAAATCATGGGCTAAGGCTGAGGCTCAGGGCTTTGAGGTTTACACAGCTGCTGAGGCTGCTAAGAAAGCAGACATCATTATGATTCTTATCAATGATGAAAAACAGGCTGCTATGTATAAGAAGGATATTGCTCCAAACTTAGAGGCAGGCAATATGCTGATGTTCGCTCACGGCTTTGCTATCCACTTTGGACAGATTGTTCCGCCGGCTGATGTTGA
The DNA here is from genome assembly GCA_945980035.1 of uncultured Clostridia bacterium. Classification (GTDB taxonomy): domain Bacteria; phylum Bacillota; class Clostridia; order Oscillospirales; family Acutalibacteraceae; genus Ruminococcoides. The sequence continues at coordinate 17,429 of CAMFQG010000013.1, read as the reverse complement.
CGTTACAATGATCGCTCCTAAGGGACCGGGCCACACAGTACGTTCAGAGTACGAGGTTGGCAAGGGCGTTCCTTGTCTTGTTGCTGTTGCTCAGGATGCAACAGGTAAGGCTCAGGAAATGGCTTTAGCTTACGGTGCAGGTATCGGCGGCAGCCGTGCAGGTATCCTTGAAACAACATTCCGTACAGAAACAGAGACTGACCTATTCGGTGAGCAGGCTGTTCTTTGCGGTGGTGTTTGTGCATTAATGCAGGCAGGCTTTGAAACACTTTGTGAAGCAGGTTACGACCCAAGAAACGCTTACTTTGAGTGTATCCACGAAATGAAGCTAATCGTTGACTTGATTTATCAGTCAGGCTTTGCAGGTATGAGATATTCAATCTCCAACACTGCTGAATACGGCGACTATATCACAGGTCCAAAGATTATCACAGAGGACACAAAGAAAGCTATGAAGAAAGTTCTTTCCGATATTCAGGACGGTTCTTTCGCAAAAGAATTCTTGCTTGATATGTCAGAGGCTGGCGGACAGGCTCACTTCAGAGCTATGAGAAAGTTAGCTGCTGAGCATCCTGCTGAAATCGTTGGCGAGGAAGTTAGAAAGCTATACAGCTGGTCAGATGAGGACAAGCTAATCAACAACTAATATTCTTATAAAGAATAATTTACAGGGTAGGTGTCCCCTACCCTGTTTTTCTCTGTAAACCCATTTGGATTAATTATTGAAAAATCTATTGATTTTATATTATGTTTATGGTAAAATATCTGTAAGATTGCAAGCCTGTTGAATCACTTGCATAATCAAGCGGCAGGCCCTGTACGATTGAGGTCTGTGAACCATGTCAGGCGGGGAACCGAGCAGCATTAAGCAGTATTCTTGATGCGATACAGTAAGTCTGTCGTTTGATTATTCAAGTGAGTGCCGTAGGAAACGGCTCTTACGGTTTGCAATTTTTTTGTTAAGAGGTGAGAATTGTGTATCAGGTATTATATCGAAAATGGCGTCCCCATATTTTCGGGGATGTAGTAGGTCAGCCACAGGTTACTACCACACTGAAAAATGAATTAAAAAGCGGTAGAATCAATCATGCCTACCTGTTTACCGGTTCTCGTGGAACAGGTAAAACTACCTGTGCAAAAATTTTTGCAAAAGCCGTAAACTGTCTTAATCCAATAGACGGCAACCCTTGCGGTGAATGTGAAAACTGCAAAGGTATTGAGTCGGGCAATATTCTTGATGTTGTAGAAATGGACGCAGCCTCTAACCGAGGTATCGGCGATATTAAAGATATAATTGACGAAGCTCAGTTTCGCCCTGCAAAAGGAAAGTACAGAGTTTACATTATCGACGAAGTCCATATGCTTACTACTGAGGCTTTTAATGCACTGTTGAAAACTCTTGAAGAACCCCCTGAGTATGTCATTTTCATACTTGCTACTACTGAGGTACACAAGCTTCCGTCAACTATTCTGTCACGATGCCAGAGATTTGATTTTCACAGAATCTCCCCTAAGTTTATAAGCGGACGTTTACAGTATGTTGCATCTGAGGAGAACGCCTCAATAACCGAGGACGCTTCTATGCTTATTGCTGCTATTGCCGACGGAGCTATGCGTGATGCTCTGTCAATTATGGACAGATGTCTTGGGGTAACAAGCAACATCACTGTTGATACAGTTCGTGCCGCTGCAGGACTTGCACAAAAGGATTATCTTTTCGAGCTTGCTGCTGCATGTATTAACAAGAACACCGAAAAAGCCCTAAGTTTTATTAATCAGCTGTACAACGACAGCAAGGATATGGCAAGGCTTTGCGATGAGCTTCTTGACCATTTCAGAACGCTTATGCTTATAAAATCAACAAGAAATCCACAGCAGTTTGTTGTAATGTCTGCTGATGAATTTGAGGAAGCGCAAACCCAGGCTGACTATCTCACCCTTGCTGAAATTGTGTATATTATGGATATATTACAGACAGCATACCAGCGTATGGGCAAAGGCAACAGCGACAGAGTAGAGCTTGAAATGGCACTTGTAAAACTGTCTGCGCCTGAATTAGAGGGCACTAACGAGGCTTTAATCTCCAGAGTAGCCGCTTTAGAAAAAATGGTTAATACAGGCAAGATTACAGCTGTTGCAGAAACTCAGCAGCAGACAATCACACAAGCAGTTGAAAGTGAAAAGCCGAAGGTTCCTGTAAAAGAACCCCTGTCCCCTGCTGTTACAGAAGCAGTAAAAGAGGAAATGAATGCGGAAGCTGAAGCAGTACCATTACCCACAGAGCCGGAATCTCCTAAGGTCAAAGAAGCTCCCGTTCAAAAACAAACCGAAGCTTCAAGTTCAAGCCTTGAAGATGTATATCTAAACGCAAAGCCCTTCAGACAATGGCCTGAGGTTGTTGAAAATATCAAGCATTACTCAAAAGCCATAGCTTCTGCTTTCAGCGACACAGAGGCATATGTCAGCGGAAATTATTTATTGATAAACGCTGACAGTGAAATACCTTTTAAATTACTGAGAGAAAGTGCACAACGAGATAAAGTTCGCACTGCAATTCAAGAGGTTACAGGCAAAATTTATAAATTAGGGCCATACAAAAAGCCTGAAAAACAACAGAAAAAAACAGACCCTTTTGAGGAGCTTATAAGCAACTTAAAGGAAAACAACGTAAATATTACGGAGGAATAACTATGAAAGCAAGATTACCTAAAGGATACGGTGGCGGCGGTGCCGGCAATATGCAACAGTTAGCTAAACAGGCGCAGAAAATGCAGGAGGCTATGGAACAGGCCAACGAAGAATTAGAAGCAAAAGAATACTCTGCTACATCAGGCGGAAATGCCGTTAAGGTTACCGCAACAGGAAAAATGGAAGTTAAGTCAATAGAAATTGACCCTGAGGTAATTGACTCTGAGGATTCAGAAATGCTGTCAGACTTGATTATGGCTGCAGTTAACGAGGCTCTGCGTGCCGCTGCAAAGGACAAAGAGGACACAATGGGCGCATTGTCAGGCGGACTTAACATACCCGGATTATTCTGATTATGTCAAGCTATAACGTAGCTCCTCTTGAAAAATTAGTGGAGCAATTTGAAAAAATGCCCGGAATTGGGTATAAAACTGCACAACGTCTTGCATATTATGTATTAAATCTGTCAAAAACAGAAGCAGATACCTTTGCTAAATCTATAATTGACGCTCACGAAAAGATACATTATTGCAGTGTTTGTTGTAACCTTACCGATCAGGATTTGTGCCCTGTATGCAAAAGCGAAAAACGTGACCGTACTACAATTTGTGTAGTGGAAACTCCCCGTGATGCTATGGCTATGGAAAACACCAATGAATACAAGGGACTTTATCATGTTTTACATGGTGCCATCTCCCCTCTTAACAACATTGGTCCTGACGATTTAACAATCAAAGAGCTGATTGCAAGGTTTGGCAATGATAATGAAATAAGTGAAATTATTATGGCTACCAATCCTACCGTCGAGGGCGACGCAACCGCTATGTATTTATCAAGACTTCTGAAACCTATGGGAGTTAAAATCACAAGGCTTGCATACGGTATCCCGGTTGGCGGTGACCTTGAATATGCAGATCAGATAACTCTTGCCAGAGCTTTGGAAGGCAGGAATGAATTATGAGTAATAGCTCAACAAAAACTATAGCTACGAACAAAAAAGCCTATCACGATTACTTTGTTGAGGAAACCTTTGAGGCGGGAATTGAGCTTAAAGGCTCTGAGGTTAAGTCCCTGAGAAATGGCAGAGTAAACTTAAAGGACAGCTGGTGCTCAATCGTAAAAGGCGAAATCTTTGTAAACGGTATGCACATTTCCGTTTACGAGCAAGGTGCAACATGGTGCAAGGATCCGCTAAGAGTAAGGAAGCTTTTGATGCACAAAAAAGAAATTATGAAGCTTTTTGGGCAGGAGCAACAGCAAGGTTATTCTATAATACCTTTAAGCCTGTACTTTAAGGGCAGTCGCGTAAAGGTGCAAATAGGACTGTGCAAAGGCAAAAAGCTATATGACAAACGTGCAGATATGGCAAAAAAAGACGCCAAGAGAAACATTGAACGTGCCTTAAAGGAACAGTACCGATAAGGCACTTTATATGGGGATGTAAAGGTTTCGACGGGGGTTTTGACCCTTGGTAAGCGAGTAGCGGTGCGGAACCGCTTTAAAAGCCGCAACTTAAAAATAACTGACAACAATAAAGTTGCATTAGCAGCTTAATGCTGCTTGTCCTGTTTAAGAGCACCACGGCTTAAATAAGGGCATGGATTAGTGGTAAATGTGCACTAATGAGTGTCTCGGCTTTAGTCACACATCAGAGGCTATGAGTTAACAGAGCCTGTTATTGGGCGCTGTTGGCTAAGAAATTAAAACAATAACTACACTCGTAGAAAGCCCTGACGATTGACCTTCGGACAGGAGTTCAATTCTCCTCATCTCCACCAAATAAGAACCGCAATTTTGATACAATGTGTCATGACTGCGGTTCTTTTCTTTTTGCACCGATTAAATTTTAAAGTGCTTGTATTCAAGCCTTTTCTGGCTTCTTCCACACGAATACAAATGACAGCACCTCGGCAGATTGAATTTATGTCGAGGTGTTTTTGTGTTTATAAGGACTTTTAAATTTAATTGCATAAAAGTATTCGTGTGAAAGATAGGTAATCGTGTGAAAGATAGGTATTCGTGCGGAAGATATATAAATGCAATTTTTCTTGCCTTTATTTGAAAATATGAAAAATTTACAAGTCTTTTTAAAATTCATAATAATAAGGTTAGCGATATCAGGCACCCAGTGTTTCACCAATTTTAATATTGGAAACGTATCTTAAAAAACTGAATAGAGCGGTTTTGAAAAGAAAAAATAAAATACTCTTCAATCAAGGATTTAAGCCGTTAAGAGTAGAAAAATTCATAAATTTGTGCTATAATTATGCTATATCACTGACATAGATACATAAGGAGATGAAATAATATGACCTATTCAGAAGAAATAAAGAAAATTCGTCAAAAATGCTTTCTGTCACAGGAGGCTTTTGGAAGAGAACTTGGTGTATCTTTTTCCTCTATCAACCGTTGGGAAAGTGGGAAGACCAAGCCTAATATGTCGGCTATGAAAAAAATAAAAGAATTCTGTGAGGCACAGGGTATTGATTTCAGTGCCTTGGAAGCAGAATGGACTAAATAAATGAAGGGATGAATAATACAATGGCTAAGAAGAAAACTGCTGAAAAAGCATTAAACATAGATAGCATTTTATTTAATTGCAGAGACTATTTGCGTGCTGCACGTAATTCAGGCTCTTTCTTTGAAAAGAGAGATATGATGCTTACGCTGGTATTCTTGCGTTTTATCGGAGAAAAATATGATGACGGAATTGAAGCGCTTCGCCAGACTTTGATTGAACAGGGACTTGACCCGGATGATGAAAATATCAGAGCCGCTTTTTTTGATGATGCTACATTTGCTGATGGAACATACAACCTTCCTGTAGAGGCAAGATGGTCAACCATCATAAATACACCTGCTCCAAAACTTAATGTTGCACTTGATACTGCATTAAGCAGACTTGAAGAGGAAGATCCTCAGCTTAAAGGTTGCTTTATCAAAGGTACATTTACTACTCGTAATTTAGCTGCTAATGATATTAAGAAAATTGTTGATGAAGTAAATAAAATCAGTCACAAGGCTTTTGGTGAAGAAAAAGATTTAATCGGTTATGTATATGAGTACTTCCTTAAAGAGTTTGCAGTTAACGCAACAAAGGAAGAAGGCGAATTCTACACTCCTCACGATGTTGTTCAGCTTATCGCTGCTATGATTGAACCTTTTGAAGGGACTCTTTATGACCCTGCTTGTGGTTCCGGTGGTATGTTTATTCAGAGTGCTGAACTAGTTAAATCAAAACAAGGCAATCTTAATAGCATAAATATCTACGGTCAGGAAAAAGAGCCTGCAACATATCGTCTTGCAAAAATGAATTTGGCACTTCGTGGTATCAGTCATAACCTTGGTGGTGAGGCAGACTCATCCTTTACCCATGATTTGCATAAGGGCTTGTACTTTAACTACATCATGGCAAATCCACCATTCAATCTTAAGGGCTGGTATGATGACAATTTGAAAAACGATGCTCGTTGGGCAGGTTATGTAACACCTCCTGAAAGCAATGCTAACTATGCGTGGATTCTACATATGCTTTCACACTTAAAACCTGCTGACGGTGTTGCAGGATTTTTGCTTGCAAATGGTGCATTGAATGACAGTGATACATTAGAGATTCGTAAAAGACTTATTCAAAATGATAAGGTTGAAGCCATTATCGTTCTTCCAAGAGAACTGTTTATCACTACTGATATCAGTGTTACACTTTGGATTCTGAACCAAAATAAAAAAGGTGGTAAATACCACGGAAGAAATCTTCGTAATCGTGAGCATGAAATTTTGTTCATGGATTTACGTCAGTGGAGAGATAATCCAGTCAAAGGTGAAAACAAAAAGAAAGTACGTTTAGTAACCGAACAGATTGAGCGTGCTGCAGATATTTATCATAAATGGCAGAGCGAAGGTACTGACGGAACAAAATATGAAGTACCAGAACTTTATCGCAGTGTGGGTATCGGCGAAATCTCAGAAAAAGGATGGACACTTACTCCAAGTAAATATATTGAATTCATCGACCATGATTTAGAAATTGACTACGAAAAGGAAATGGCTCGTATTCAGCAGGAAATGAAAGATATTCTTGCACAGGAAAAACAGTCTCAGAAAATGCTGGAAGAGGCTTTCAGGGGGATTGGTTATGTCATTGACTAAATATAAACTTGGTGAATTGATAGAACTTTGTGATGTCAGAAATTATGATGGAAAGTATGTTCTTGATGATATCAGAGGTATTTCAACTAGCAAAGAATTTATAGACACTAAAGCAAATATGGATGGTGTAAGTTTGTCTACATACAAAGTTGTTGGTTGTCAAGAATTTGCATATGTTGCAGATACTTCAAGGCGTGGTGACAAAATTGCAATAGCTTTTAACACAACAAATAAACCAGTTTTAATTTCATCAATCTATACTGTTTTTCGTGTATCCAATAAAGATAAGATTATTTCTGACTATTTATATATGTATTTTAATCGTCCGGGATTTGACAGGTATGCTCGTTTTAATTCCTGGGGTTCTGCACGTGAAACCTTTAACTGGGAAGATATGTGCGATATTGATATAGAACTACCAGACATTGCTACACAACAGAAATATGTTGATATTTACAAAGCTATGGTTGCAAATCATCAAAGCTATGAACGTGGTTTGGAAGATTTAAAACTTGTTTGCAATGGATATATAGAAGATTTACGTCGCAAAATGCCTTGTACTAAAATAGGGCCTTATATTAGGGAACTGACAATAAAAAATGAAAATTCCATTTACGGTACCGATAGCATTAAAGGTATCTCTATAAATAAAGAATTTATCACAACAAAAGCTAACATAAACGATCTTTCTGCGAATGGATATAAATTGGTTCTTAAAAATCAGTTTGCATTTAATCCTAACACCGCTAGAATGGGCGAAAAAATATGCGTGGCACATAATAATACCGATAATGTTTATTTGGTTTCTTCAATATATCCTGTATTCGAGATAGTCGATCATAATAAATTGTTTCCGGAATACTTAATGATGTGGTTTAAGAGATCGGAGTTTGATAGATATGTTCGATTTAACTCATGGGGTTCTGCACGAGAAACATTTGATTTTCCTGACATGTTAAATGTTGAATTTCCTATTCCTGATATGGAAATTCAGAAATCCATAGCTAATATTTACAGTGTATATATTGAAAGAAAAAGAATAAACGAACAGTTAAAATCTCAAATAAAAGATATTTGTCCTATTTTAATTAAGGGTTCTATCGAAGAAGAAAGAAAAACAAAGGAGGCGTAATTTATGCCAAAGTTAAAAGAATATAACGGCCACTACTGTGAATCACAATACGAGTATGCCTTCATTGGATTATTGGAAGCTGAAGGCTGGGATTATATCCCCGGTAACAATATCAAGCGTGTCAGCAAAAGAGATGTACTTATTGCTGATGATTTCAAAAAATTTATTGCCGATAGCAATCCTGAATTTACTGAAGATGAAGTTACACAGATTTTCGATAATGTTCGTCTTGTCGGTGCCGAGAGCGATTTTGCAACCTTGCATAAAGTCTATGGTTGGATGGTTTATGGCATTCAATTTACGCCACAGGATGGCTTGGCAAAGATGATACCACTTATCGACTTTGAGAATCCTGATAATAATATCTTCCGTGTAGTTAATCAGTTCACAGTTGAATACACCAATAACGGGCAAAAAGAAAATCGAAGACCTGATGTATTATTGTTTGTCAATGGTATGCCTTTATGTGTAATTGAACTTAAAAATCCTGCTGATGCACATGCAACAGTTTATGATGCGTGGGAGCAGATAAATATTCGTTACTGGAGGGATATCCCTCATTTGCTTCACTACTGTCCACTTGCTTGTATCTCTGACGGAGTTAAAACAAGACTCGGAACAGTTCGTACTCCTTACGAGCATTTCTATGCTTGGAGACGTGTGAATGATGGTGATGAGGTTTCTACTCTACCATTTGCTGAAACTGAAACTATGATTAAGGGTGTGTATTCACCTGCAAGATTTTTAGAGATTTTCAGAGATTATATTTATTTCCAAGACAGCATTTATGACAGTGCTGAAGTTGAAATCGTATGTAGATATCCACAGTTCTTTGCTGCAAAACTGTTAAAGCAGAGTATCGTTAATTCTATTGTTACAAAGAGCGGCAAAGGCGGTACATACTTCGGTGCAACCGGATGCGGAAAAACATACACAATGGCTTTCCTTGCTCGTCAGCTTGCACTTCGCTGCTCTGACATTCCTGAAATTGGTTCACCGACAATTATTCTTATTGTTGACAGAGAAGAATTACAGAAACAGGGGGCAAAGTTATTTACCAAAAGTAAGGAATTCTTAAATCTTGGCGAAGTATCTGTTGTTAAAAACAGAGCACAGTTAAGACAGGAACTCGGTGCAAGGCAAAGTGGCGGTTTCTATATTTGCACCATCCAGAAATTCTGCGACCGTGAAGATGATAAAATCGGTCTTATCAATGACCGTCAGAATATTATATGTTTTTCTGATGAAGCTCACAGAACTCAACTTGAACATTCTAAAAAGATTCAGTTCAGTAAGGATGCTGATGAAAATATGAAAGCTATGGTATCAAAGCCATATGCAAAGGTATTAAAAGAAGCATTCCCACAGGCTACGTTTGTAGGTTTCACTGGAACGCCTATTGCCGAAACATATCAGACTTTTGGTGAAGAAATTGACAGATACACTATGGATCAGGCAGTTGCTGATGGTCTTACTGTTTCTATCAAATATCACCCTCGTATTGCTAAAGTATTACTTGATAAGAACAAGGCAAAAGAAATTGAAGAATACTATAAAAAATGTGCCGACGATGGTGCAACATATGATGATATCGAAGCAAGCAAACGTGCAATGAGTTCTATGGAAGTTATACTTGCAGAGCCTTCTCGTCTGGAACGACTTGCTACAGATATTCATGACCATTATATTTCCTCTTGCGATGGTGACCCAGACAGAGTGCAGAAAGCAATGATTGTATGCTCAAGCAGAAAGATTGCATATTCTCTTCTTTTGAAATTCAAGGATAAATATCCTGAATGGTTTGAAGAAAAGAAAACACCTGACGGAGTTACTGCAACAGATGAAGAACTAAAAGAATTAAAACCTATGCCATTTATTGCTATGGTATCGAGTGTCGGAAGTAATGATGAAACTGAGATGTATAACTATCTTGGTGGCGTTAAAAACGATAAACGTTCTGAAGAACTAGATGCAGCATTTAAACAGGAAAAATCTAATTTCCGTATTGTTATCGTAGTTGATATGTGGATTACAGGATTTGATGTTCCGTCACTTACATATTTATACAATGATAAACCTTTGAAGAAGCACTTGCTGATTCAGACTATCAGCCGTGTAAACAGAAAATATCCGGGTAAGGATTATGGTATGATTATCGACTACATTGGTATACGTGACAATATGCGTGAAGCCATGAAGGTTTACGGTGGTGATACATCGGTTGCTCCTACATCAGATGATGTTGAACAGGCTACCTCTGTATTCAGAGAGGAACTTGAAATCCTTAAAACACTGTTCACAGATTATGACTTAGCGCCATTCCTTAATCCAGAATGTGACCCTGTTGAAAGATATAAATTACTTTCTAAAGCAGCTGAATATGTTTTTGCTTCAACACAGGCATTACAGACTGAAGGAAACGGAAAAACTAATCAGGTTTCATTTAAGACATATTTCTTAAAAACCGTCAAGAGAATGCGAAGTGCTTATGATATTTGTCAGCCTTCCGGTAATCTTGGAGAGGAAGAATCTGCACTTGCACAGTGCTTTATGGCTATAGCAGGTTTTGTTCGTAAAATGAGTGGAACAAGTGATGTTGATGCCGATACTATGAATCGTGCAGTTTCAAAGATGGTTGAAGAAGCATTGAAATACAATCAGGTAGAAAGCGTTCTTGAAAGTGGTGAGGAAGAAGATATCTTCTCTCCTGAATACTTTGAGAAACTATCGGATGTAAAAATGCCAGCCACAAAGTTAGAGTTACTTATCAAAATGCTCCGTAAGCAGATAAAGGAATATGGAAAGGTCAATCAATTAGCAGCAAAGACTTTCCAAGAAATGCTTGAAAAGACTATTGCTGAATACCATGAAAGACGTAAACACCTTACAGCTGAAGAAGCTGGAGCAACACAGGAAGCGGCATCAGAAGATATTATTAAGGCTGCTACTGAACAAGCTTTAGCAATACTTCGTCAAATGAACGAAAATCGTGAGAGCTTCCGTAAAATAGGATTGACCTTTGAAGAAAAGGCATTCTATGATATTTTGATTGCTCTTCGTGACCAGTATAATTTTGAATATGGTACTGACAAAGAAGTTGACGGTGTTGTTGTAAATGACAAGTGCAAGTCGCTTGCTAAAAAGGTTAAAGAAATCATCGATACCAAGTCTTCTTTTGCTGATTGGCTCAACAATCAGAACGTGCGTAATCAGTTAAAACTTGATATCAAGATTTGTTTGATTAAGAACGGTTATCCGCCACAGTACAGCCCTGAAGTGTTTACCAAGGTTATGGAGCAGGTAGAAAACTTTGAAGAGTATTCTGAAACAACTCCAGAAAGTAAAGTTGTTCCTTTTACTTTTTCTGCTCCTACACAAAGACCTATGATGGTTGCAGAGGATTCTGTTCCTTATGGCAGAAAGAAGGATGGTGAGTAAAGTGCTATTTGACGAAAAAGATTTTAGGGTATTTGATAACGCAGATTCTCGAAATTACTTTAAAGAAATACTTCAATCATATTATAGCCGGAATTATCGTGCTACTGTAGTTTTGCTCTATTCATTTGTCATATACGACTTATTTATAAAACTACAAAATATGGCAAACGAAGGTGATAAAAAAGCTGATAAAAAGCTAAAAGAAATCAATACAATGATTGAGGATGATGAGAAGTATTCAAAAGTTGAAAATGAGATCATTCAGTTTTTCAAAGATAATTGTCCACTATATTTTGATAGATTTATTGAAGATATAGATTATTTGAAAAACTGCAGGAATAAATGTGCTCATTTAAAGGTGAATGATAATACATTATATGTACCAAGTGACTATCATGCAAGGATGCTTATATGTTCGATGTATGACCATATTCTTTCGGTAAAGGCACCTTTCATTATGGATTTATTTTCCATTGCTCAGACAGATGTAGAAGAATATGCTGAATCTATATCGCATATTCCTAGTAACGGTCTTGATAACTCAATTAAAAAAAGTATTACTGAAAAATATTTAAAACGAATGACGTATGATTCTTTTAAGAAATCATATAAAACATTTGTGCGCTTGCTGTTAGTGTCAGATGCTGAAGAATGTATAAAAAATGTTTATGGACTATATGCTTTTGCATTTACGATGACTGATTATGCAATAAAAAATGGATATACATCTTTGTTCTCTGAAGAAACTATAATTGATATTTATTCAAAAGTAAATGTAGAAGGATTAAAGAATAGCTCGCCACGAGCAAATGCTCTTATTTCCCTTATCACTTCATATCCAATTGTTATGGATATTGTAAGAGATAATGAAGAGGTCTTTGATTACATCAGTAAACGAGTATTAACAAAACCACAAGGTTTGAATCTATATAAAGTATTCTTCCCTCGTGAAAGCAAGAGTATATATTGCTATTTCAAAGAAAACACATCTGTTTATGAAGCTACTTACACTGAAACATTATACGAGACCGTAAAAGGTTGTGATGATTTTGATTTTGCAGAGTTTGTTATAATTATGGCTAAAGCTATACCAACATTTAATGGTTTTTATAGTGCAGATTGTTATATGAGTTTCCTTAAAGAACATATAACAGAACTTTCAATATCTGAAATAAATGATGTATTGAAAATTTATAGAAGAAATGGACAATGTACTAATAGGGCAAGAGATGCAGCTGATATGGCAGAAATAAAGAAATATATTAAAGAACAAGAGTCTACAGAAGAAAACATTGTTGAAGAACAATAATCTCACATACCATTTCGGTACTTGAGCATAAGAAAACGACCATACAAGAGAATTTAGCTCAAGTATGGTCGTTGTTTTCTTCAGCCACCTTTTGAAGACATTACTGAAAACTTACTTTTTGATAAATTCATGATCGAAGGTCTCAAAGAAGGTACTATTAGTTTTTTTAAATAAATGTATAAAAAATCAATTAAATTAAATCAAAAATCCAAAAACCTAAAATCCAACTCACTTAAATGTTGATTTTTGACAGTCGTAAAGTTGCTATATTCGCAACTTTTTCGTTTCACTGTACAGTTTTTGGGACAATAGTAATTCTTATGGATAATATTTTCAAAATACCATTGACAACCCCAAAAAACAGGTCTATAATACAGTTAATAAATCGAACAAATGTTCTTAATATTTGAACGATTTTTTCCCTAAGCAGTGCTCTTTCAGCTTGAAAGATTGTGGAAGTATTGCTTGCCCTGTTAATTGAACGAATATATGAAAGAAGGAATTGAAAATGAGTAGTCAAAATGTAAGATGTCCAATTTGCGGGTGCCTGAATAAAGGACTTGCTCTTGATGAAACTTTAGGTTGGATGGAGTGTATAAATTGCAAAACGGTTGTTCAAGTACAACCGGGAAAATATGTTAAGAGAGTTCCTGTAATATCAATGAAGGAAGTAAGCGGATTGAATAAGTCTTTAGGTTGATTTTTGAGGAGGTTCAATTACGAATAACGAATGGAAACCATATCGATGCTATTGCCCTAATTGCGGCAATCTACTCATCGGATATAAGAATAATGAGAATACGGTAAAATATTCATGCAGCAAATGTAAAATTCATGTGATAAGGCGTGAAAAAGGTCGCAGAAGTATCCTTTTTGAAACGTTCAAACCGATAAATTAAAATTGAATTCAGCGCAACGACGGAATGGTTGAGTATTAATTACTTTGTAATTCCATTTCCAGGTCTGCGTGGTGAAGGTCAGCTGAGTGTACCAGTATTGTTGAAGCCGCTGACAGTTTAGATCTATTTTTAGGTCTATTCTGTCAGTGGCTTTTTTATTTATAAAAATTTAATTCTCAAAGTCTTGAGATGCGCATTAGAGACGGCGGGATACATATTTAGTTAACCCCAAAAAGGGTAAAGCAATATGTTCCCACTGTACTTTGTTATGCCCATTTTAGATTTTGTGCAGTCGGAAAACCAATTGTTTGCTATCTGAATTTGTTTCCTGTTTGTCTCTGAGAAAACTCAAGCGGAAAGGACAAACAAATGACAAATTCAGAAAAAACAAAGACAAACAATGAAAAGCAGTATTTTATTCCGATGGAGGTTACAGATGAAACTATAGTGGATTTTAACATAAATCCTGAAGAAGTAGTTTGGACGAAAATCGGTAATAACCGTGTTCGTGTGATTATGGTACCGGCTACGGAGGAACAGTACCGTGAATATATTCGTCCTCTATGGAGAGAAAATAAGCGTATGCAGCGGCACGGAAATGAAACCTCCCTAGATGAGTTGTACGAGGGCACCGAGTATGAAAAAGCGGATGAATACAGCCTTGAAGACGATGTTTTCAAGAAGGAGCTAATCAGTGAGTTACATAAGGCACTCGATGGTTTGGAAGAAATTGACCGCATCATTATGGAAATGTATTCACAAAAATGTTCCGAAACTGAAATCGGACAGGCTGTCGGTATGAGTCAAAAAGGGATCAATAAACGCAAGCATAAAATATTTGAAAATTTAAAAACAAAACTCAAGAATTTCAGATAGTGTTGTTTTTGCTCCACCTTGTCAAATTCAGGTGGGGCAGAAATTTTTATAATTTTAGTTCTTAAAATTACACATACTGTCCTTTTACTCTCAGAGGGGCAAAGATAAGCCACTCGGAAAGGACGGTGTTATATATTAAAACAAAATGCAGAGCCGGAACCTGTTGCAATGAAAGCAGAAAACTTGACAGAGAACTTTCTGATGTACTTATTGCAATAAGTGTAATCTCAAGAAGAATTGCCGACAGAATCGCACAGGTCGGCAGTGAAGAAAATTGTAATGCGAAAGGAGGAAACCTCAATGGGAAAAACAAGCGAGTTGTCAATTCTCGTTGATGAACTTAAAAACTGCGGTGAAACGCTGATAGGTATTTCACAAGGCTTGTCCGAACTGTTCATCAGTGCAGACAAAAATCAAAAATCAGATGAGCCGACAACTGTGACGGAAGAACAGTCAAAAACAGCCGAGGAAAAAGTCTTAACGCTTGAAGAAGTAAGAGCAGTTCTTGCCGAAAAATCCCGTGCAGGATTTACGGCTCAAATCAGAGAAATCCTTGTAAAGCACGGTGCTGAAAAGCTGTCTGTGGTGAATCCGTTAGAATATGAGGCTTTGCTCAAAGAAGTGGAGGTGCTTTAATGTGCCTGATACACACGCAGTTTTGTCACCTTCTTCCAGTGCAAGGTGGTTAGCTTGTACTCCTTCAGCTCGTTTATGTGCAGAAAAAGAAGATAAGACAAGCGAGTATGCAATACAGGGTACTTCTGCACACGCTCTTGCGGAATACAAGCTGAAAAAATCATTGGGACAGCCGACCGATGACCCGACAGAAAATCTTACATATTTTGATAAGGAAATGGACGATTGTACAGATAGCTATCAGCAGTATGTCATTGAAAAACTTACCGAGATAAAGCAGTTGTGCAAAGACCCTGTTGTTCTTGTAGAGCAGAAACTTGATTTTTCAAAATATGTGCCTGATTCATTCGGAACAGCGGATTGCGTGATTGTCGCAGATGATACTCTAACTGTAATAGATTTGAAGTATGGAGTTGGAATACTTGTCGATGCAGAGCAAAATACACAGATGATGCTTTATGCCCTTGGTGCCTTGCTTATGTTTGACGGTATCTATGATATTGAAACAGTCACAATGACCATTTTTCAGCCAAGACGGGATAATGTAAGCACTTTTTCAATGAGAAAATCCGAGCTTATTGACTGGGCAGAAAATGTGCTGAAACCAAAGGCTGAACTTGCCTATAAGGGCGAGGGAGAATTTAATGCGGGCAGTCACTGTCAGTTCTGCAAGGTGAAAGCAACCTGTCGCAAAAGGGCGGAATACAACCTTGAACTTGCAAAGTATGATTTTGAAATGCCTGACAGTCTTGAGGACGATGAAATTGAAATCATACTGTCAAAAGCAGACGAGTTCATATCGTGGCTTGGTGATGTGAAGGAATATGCTCTGAATCAGGCACTGCAAGGCAAGCAGTGGAAAGATTATAAACTTGTTGAAGGTCGTTCCAACAGAAAGTACAAAAACGAAAGTGCTGCGGCAAAGATTGTTGAAGATGCAGGTTTTGACCCGTATGAACATAAGGTTTTGGGGATAACTGCTATGACAAAAATGCTGGGCAAAACGAAATTCAATGCACTGCTCGGTGACTTCATCGAAAAGCCACAGGGCAAACCTACACTCGTGCCGGAGAGCGACAAACGTCCGGCAATAAACACAGCAAAAAATGATTTTATGGAGGAACTTTAATATGTCTAACAACGCAAACAGAATAAAAAATCCAATGAAAGTAATTACAGGTCCCGATACTCGTTGGTCTTATGCCAATGTCTGGGAGCCAAAGTCGATTAACGGCGGCACACCGAAGTACAGCGTTTCGCTTATCATTCCAAAGTCGGATACAAAGACGGTTGCAAAGATTAAAGCCGCTATTGAAGCAGCCTACAAGGAAGGTGAAAGCAAGCTTAAGGGTAATGGTAAGTCTGTTCCTGCTCTTTCTATCATCAAGACTCCGCTTCGTGATGGTGACCTTGAAAGACCTGATGATGCAGCATATGCAAATTCATTCTTTGTAAACGCAAACGCAACATCTGCACCGGGAATTGTTGATGCTGACTGCAATCCTATTATGACTCGTTCTGAGGTTTACTCCGGTGTGTACGGTCGTGCCAGCATAACCTTCTATGCCTTCAACTCTTCCGGCAACAAGGGAATCGCCTGCGGACTTAACAACTTACAGAAAATTCGTGATGGTGAACCTCTGGGTGGCAAGGCCAGCGCTGAGTCTGATTTCGCATCTGATGAAGATGACGATTTCCTTAACTAACGGAGGTGGCGACTATGGAAATGTTACAGGCAGTTCTTGTTGTTATAGTTCTTTGCATCTGGCTGATATTTAGCGTGGTGTTTCTCATGACTGCGGTTCAGAGCTTCTTCTACGACCGCAAGCGTGAACAGCGCGAAGTAGAGAAAGATAAGCGCGACATCGAATATCACGAAGCTCGCATGAAGGACATCAGCAAGTAATAATCACAAAACAAACCTACTGAGGTGGTGGGAGCAATCCTGCCGCCTTTGTGGTTCAGAAAGGACAAGCTAATGAAAACATTAAGTATTGATATCGAGACTTACAGCAGTGCTCCATTACAAAAGTCCGGTGTGTACCGTTATGTGGAGGCTGATGATTTTGAAATTCTCCTGTTTTCATACAGTGTAGATAGTACTCCTGTAAAAGTAGTTGACCTTGCCTGCGGAGAAAAAATTCCCGATGAGATAATATCAGCACTTACCGATGATTCTGTTACAAAATGGGCATTTAACGCAAGCTTTGAACGCATATGCCTTTCACGATTTTTAGGTTATCCAACCGGTAAATACTTAAGTCCTAAAAGCTGGAAATGCTCTATGGTCTGGGCGGCGACA
>CAMFQG010000012.1 GCA_945980035.1 uncultured Clostridia bacterium | reverse complement strand
CTCTACGTCTCGTGGGCTCGGAGATGTGTATAAGAGACAGATAATATAGACAATAAAGGTTTTTGAAACAGAAAGGAAAGTTAGTTATGGAAATTTTTAAAAGAATTTCAGCATTGGTTTTAGTACTTATTATGGCGGTAGGGTTTACAGCTTGCTCTAACGGTAACACAAAAAGCAACGAGATACACATTGGATATTTTAACAACGTAACTCACCCGCAAGCATTGCTTATGAAATCCGAAAAGCTACTTGAGGACAGCCTGGATGAAGGCACAACAGTAAAATGGACAGCCTTTAACGCAGGTCCTGCCGAGCAGGAAGCACTGTTTTCAGGTAACATTGACATCGGATACATCGGACCTGTTCCTGCGATTACTGCTAATTCAAAGTCATTAGGCGACGTTGTGATTTTGTCAGGCGCAACAAAGGGCGGTGCTGTTTTAGTTAAAAGAAGCGGTACTGATATTAACAGTGTAAAGGATCTTGCTAACAAAAATGTGGCTATACCCCAGATTGGTAACACACAGCATCTGTGCTTGCTTGATTTGCTTGAGCAAAACGGATTAAAGCCTACTACTGAGGGCGGTAACGTAACAATCAGTGCAGTTGCAAATGCAGACGTTGCCAACACTATGGAGCGCGGAGATATTGACGCAGCACTTGTTCCCGAGCCTTGGGGTGCAACATTGTTAAGTCAGGGTGCAGAGCTTGTTTTAGATTATGACGAAGTATTTTTAGAAGGCAAATACGACGTTGCAGTTGTTGTAGTAAGAAAAGAATTTTTAGAGAACAATCCTGAATTAGTTGAAAAATTCTTAGAGGCTCACAACTTAGCTACCGAAAGAATCAACAGCGATACAGACTCATCCCTTGAAATCATAAACAAGGAGCTTGATGAAGCAACAGGTAAATCACTAAGCGAAAGCATTATAAAGGAAGCTTTCTCAAGAATCGGCGTCAGCACAGAAATTAACAAGGATTCAATTTCAAAGTTTGCAAAAATCAGCCAAAATCAGGAATTTATTGATGAAATACCTGAGGATGACGCACTTTATGCAAAGCAATAAGAAAGAGGTTTTATATGTCCTTATCCATTAAAAATCTCAGCAAAAAATTTGACAACAGCGAAAAATCCACCCTAAACAGCATTGACTTAGAGATAAAAGACGGAGAGTTCATTTGTATTGTAGGTGCGTCAGGTTGCGGAAAAACTACCCTGCTTAACCTGATTGCAGGACTTGAAACTCCTACTACAGGGGAAATATTACTTGACGGAAACAAGGTTACAAAGCCCGGTGCAGACAGAACGGTAATGTTTCAGGAGCATGGACTTTATCCTTGGCTCAATGTAGTTGACAATGTAAAATTTCCCTTAAAGCTTGCAAAAATGCCAAAGGAAGAGCAAGAAAAACGTGCCGAGCATTATTTGAAGATGGTGGGATTGATAGAATATAAGGATTACCCCATTCATCAGATTTCAGGCGGTATGCGACAGAGAACTGCTTTGGCAAGAGCATTGGCAATGGACTCTAAGATATTGCTTATGGATGAGCCTTTTTCGGCACTTGACAAACAGACTTCAAATCAGCTGAGAGCAGAGCTGCAAAAGATATGGATTGAAACTCACAAAACAATTCTGTTTATTACCCACAGCGTTGAGGAATCTGTGTATCTTTCTGACAGAGTTGTGGTACTATCCCCGAAAACAGGCTCAATTACAGATATTGTTGACATTAATATTCCTCGTCCAAGGGAAGTATATTCGCCTGAATTTGTTGAGCTGAGGCACAAAATACTTGATAAGGTTAAGGGGGAAAACACACTATGAGTATGATAATTTTTCTTGTTTGCTTAATTCTCGCTTGGCAGGGCTTTTACTATGTAGGTGTTGACCTGTTGGGACTTTGCAAATCATATTCCGTTCCCTCTCCTATGGGCGTCGGTGAAAGGCTTATTGAGCTTTGCCAAGACGGCTCAATATTTGTTGCAATCGGCAACTCCTTTTTACGAGGACTAATCGGTTTTGGAATTGCAGTGCTAATCGGTATAGTTGTAGGTTTGCTTATCAATCACTTTAAATTCCTTAACAAAAATCTAAAACCCATTATTCTGGGAATACAGACACTCCCAAGTGTATGTTGGGTACCCTTTTCCATATTGTGGTTTGGTCTTTCCACAGAGGCTATACTGTTTGTTGTAGTTATGGGTGCTGCATTCAGCATTTCCATTTCCGTAGATAACGCAATCAACAACATTCAGCCAATATACAAAAAAGCCGCTTTGACTATGGGCGCTACCAAAAAGCAAATGTATCTGCACATTGTTTTTCCTGCAGCTTTGCCGGAGCTTATTGCAGGGCTTAAACAAGGCTGGTCCTTTGCTTGGCGTGCATTAATGGCAGGCGAAGTTATGACTACCTCTATCGGTTTAGGTCAAACCCTCATTATGGGCAGAGATTTAGGCGATATTGACCAGGTTATGCTTGTAATGATAATTATAGTCCTTATGGGCATTTTAATTGACAAGTGCGTATTCTCTACCATTGAAAAAAGAATACTGAAAAAACGCGGTCTTGCATAAATATACCACAAAAGGAACGAGCCAAAAACTCGTTCCTTTTCTTTATGCCTTATCGCTTACTATTGAATAGTACACGTTGGAAGTTATGCGATAGATTATTCCGTACAGTATTCCGAAAACTATAAACACGCATATTGTTACTATAATCAACAATGGCAGATTATACATATTGAACAGCTGCAGCAATTTCCATATCAACGGGAAAGCAAATGCAAGGTGTATTCCGGCAGATATAAGCGGTAGGAAGAAAACTGTCAGCACTTGAGAATTGATGCTTTTGCGAATATCCTTTTTTGTCATACCGATTTTCTGCATTATGTCAAATCTGTTCCTGTCCTCATATCCCTCGGAAATCTGCTTGTAATAAATAATCAATACAGCGGCAAATACGAACATAATGCTGAGCATTATACCTATGAAGAACAGCCCACCAAAGGTTGTATAGAAGTCGCCTCTTTCCATTGCTTTACTGCTACAGGAATATGAAAAGCTGTCATTTCCGAAATTATACTTTAAGGATATTTTCTTAATTGCCTCTAAGCTTTCATTTGTTATGCTTGCACAAGCCTGCTCATCAGCGTCAACATTAAAACCGTAGTACCATCTTTCGCTAAGCAAGGGTTCTTCTGTCACACCGATTTTGCCCTTTAGAGGAGCTGTAAAATCCTCATAGTCATCTACCACAAGGTATATTGTGGGATTAATCAGAGAAACTGCGTTTCCGTTTTCAACAAATAACGGTACTTGCTTTTTTATTTTCAAGGTTTCTGTTCCGTCTATTGACAATGTATCAAAAGAAAAATCCATTCTACCTAAGGAAATGATAGCCTCATTTTTTCCGAGCTTTTCATTACCGTGTGTCTGCCTGTTGTAATCCTCAAGTGAGAACAGCATAACATAGCAAACATCACTGTAACTTATTGCACCACCTGTTTCAAGGTCACGAACGTCTGTTATCAATCTGTTATCTCTCAGCAATCCGTAAGTGTCCGAATAGCGGTAGTCGATTACACTGTCCTTGATTTTTTTGTCCTTTACAAGGGGAATATTATCTATACTCTTGTGCAGTTGATTCACTACTGCATCGTTGTCCTGCCCTTCATTAGATAGTGTCACTTCGTTTATAATATCACGGGGATACCTTGCGTTTATACTGTCCTCTGCTCCAATGTAAAGGCATATTGTTGACGACAGCATAACTAACACCATTGTGCATAAAACGCAGATTGAAGCAAGTCCGGCACCGTTGCGTTTCATTCTGAACAGCATTGATGAAACCGATACAAAGTGAGATTTCTTATAGTAGTACTTTTTATTCTTTTTAAGAATTTTACATAGAACTACCGAGCCTGAAATAAACAACATATACGTTGCCACAATTACCATTATTACTGCTAAGAAAAACCACGAAAGGGCATCTATAGGGCTTGTGATAGAAACTGCGATATAGTAGGCTAAGGCAAGTATTATCAGACCTACAACAGCAATTATCCGGTTGCCCTTTGGCGGTTTTTCTCCTAAACTTTCACTGCCCAGAAGCGCGAGGGGGTTAGATGTGCCAACAATACGCAGTGAGTTTAGAAACAATAATATAAATACTGCACCGAAATATGCAAATGTAGAAATTACAGCATCAAAGGGAATTACATATGAATAGCTTAACTCGGAATGAATTACATTCAGCAGTCCAAGCTCAGCAAGCTTTGAAAGCAGAATACCTATTCCGGTACCTACTATAATACTGCCTGCTGATAGAATCAAGGATTCACAGCCTATAACTTTGCTTATGTTTCTCTTATTCATACCAAGAATATTATACAGACCAAATTCCTTGTTTCTGCGACGAACTAAAAAAGAATTGGTATAGAACAGGAATATAGCAGAGAATATAATAATTACAAATGTACCTAACATCAGCACAGCCTTGGCGTTACTGCCACCCTTTATAGAATCAAGCAATGGGCATCTCGAAAGGGAGTAAATAATGTAATACATCATAATCATACCTACACAGGTAAGTATATAGGGAATATAAAGTCTTTTATTTTTTGCTATACCCGAACAGGCAAGCTTGAAATACAGGGATTTCATATGCTGTCCCCTCCGGTTGCAAGGATTGTAAGGGTATTTGAAATTTTTTGGTACAGCTCCTCGTTTGTGCTGTCACCACGATAAATTTGGTGGAACACCTGACCGTCCTTTATAAATAATACCCTGCTTGCGTGACTTGCGGCTTTTACGGAATGAGTAACCATAAGTATTGTCTGTCCCACTTCATTAATTTCGCTGAACAGCCTTAACAACTCATCGGTAGCCTTTGAATCCAACGCTCCTGTGGGTTCATCGGCTAAAATCAGCTTTGGGTTTGTAATCAGGGCTCTTGCAACAGCCACACGCTGTTTCTGTCCTCCGGAAATTTCGTAGGGGAATTTTTTTAACAGGTGTGTTATTCCAAGTTCATCAGATATGGGAACTATCCTGTTATTCATTTCCTTGTAGGATTTTCCTGCAAGTACAAGGGGCAGGTAAATATTATCCTCAACGGAGAAGGTGTCTAAAA
Organism: uncultured Clostridia bacterium; assembly: GCA_945980035.1. Taxonomy (GTDB): domain Bacteria; phylum Bacillota; class Clostridia; order Oscillospirales; family Acutalibacteraceae; genus Ruminococcoides. The sequence continues at coordinate 18,245 of CAMFQG010000012.1, read as the reverse complement.
GATTAAACTCCTGAAAAACAAATCCGAGATTATCCCTGCGGAAGTCTGCAAGCTTTTTATCCTTGATATTTCCGAGATTTTGATTTTCCAGATATACAGTTCCGGAAGTGGGCTTATCAAGGGAAGCAAGGATATTCAAAAGCGTTGTTTTGCCTGAGCCTGATTCTCCCATAATAGCCACATACTCACCCTTTTCAACAGAAAAGGAAACATTATGCAACGCCTCAACCTGATTGTTGCCAAAGCGAGTTGTGTATATTTTTTGTAGATTTTCTACCTGTAACAAACTCATTTCTAAGTACCTCCTGATTTATTATGTACTTATTTTAACAGAACAGGGAAACGCAAAGCCATAGATTAGCCTTACATTTCCCCACTGATTACTAACATTTTTGTCACATTTATTATATTCTTTCATTATATTGCGTGAAATCTATCTTTATTGTTGTACCCGTTTCATCAGAATAAGCCGAGATGCCGTGTCCTAAATTATCACATATTCTTTTACACAGATACAGTCCCAGACCGCTTGACTTTTTATCACTGCGTCCGTTATATCCGGTGTAGCCTTTTTCAAAAATTCGAGGCAAATCCTCCTTTGAAATCCCTATTCCCGTATCACGAATACATAAAAAAGAGTCATTCTCCAAATATATTGCAACACTTCCTCGATGGGTGTATTTCAGTGCGTTTGACAAAACCTGTTCGATTACAAAGGTCATCCATTTTTCATCTGTTACCACCTCTGCATTTACAGGAGAATACTCTAAACGTATTCCAAGTGTAATAAACTGTCCTGCAAATTTATGGATGCTCTGTTTTACAATATGGTCAAGGGAATGTTTAGCAAACACATAGTCGGTAGATAGTGAATCCAGCCTTAAATATGCAAGCACCATTTCCACATACTGTTCAATTCTGAACAGGTCATCACGCAGTTTTCTTGAGGTTGCGTCATCCTGATTTTGCAAGGTAAGATACATTGAGGATATAGGCGTTTTTATTTGATGTACCCAAGTAGTATAATAATCAATCATATCCCAATATCTGTTGTGGCTTTCTGTTTCCACCTCTCGCTGATAATCCTTCAGCAGAGAAACCAGATTGTAATAATCCTTATCATCAATGGTATTATAAGAACCTAATATCTCTAAAATATTCTCCGGCAGTGAGGATAACTGCAACAGAATTTTGTGCTTTTTGTATTGCTTGATACAGTCATAAGCACCGTAGCCAAAGAGCAGTACACCGCACAGCAACAGTGCATAGGCTACCGCCTCTATGGGCAAACGATACAGAAAGAATACCACCAACAAAATTATCACGCAAACAGCGATTACCGAAATAATGCCTATTCTGTTTTTAAAATATTTCAGTATAAATTTCATAGTTAATTTATGCTATAATGTAGCCTACTCCGAATTTAGTTTCAATAAAATCCCTAAGTCCTGAATTTTCAAGCTTTTTTCTGAGCCTGTTTACATTTACGGTCAGGGTGTTTTCGTCAACATAGCTGTCGGTTTTCCACAAAACCTCCATAAGTTTTTCACGGCTTACAACCTTTCCCTTGTTGCTCATTAGCGTTAGTAAAATCCTGTATTCATTTTTTGTTAACGGTATCTTTTCATCATTAAAAATAAATGCACCCTCCCCTGTGTTCAGCAAAGCGCCTTTATGCTCCAAAACCGTTACGGCAGAGCCGAAGTCATAGGTTCTGCGAAGTAAAGCCTGCACCTTTGCAACAAGTACGTTCATATCAAAGGGCTTGGGAATAAAATCATCAGCCCCCATATTCACAGCCATAACTATGTTCATATTGTCTGAGGCAGAAGATATAAAAATAATAGGCACCTTTGACACCTTTCGTATTTCACTGCACCAATGATAACCGTTGAAAAATGGCAGAGAAATATCAAGGAGTACAATGTGGGGATTTACCCTTGCAAATTCAGCCATAACATTCTTAAAATCAGAAACGCACTCAGGCTCAATATCCCACTGTTTTATTTGCTGAGAAATTGCCTGTGCAATTCCTCTGTCGTCCTCTACAATTAATAATTTATACATTTTTCCCTCTTGCTCTTTTTTCATAATTATACGATTTAGGCTTATGAATGTCAACGAAAATCCCTAAGGCTAAACCTTAGGGATAATTTTATATACGGAAACACTTGTGAATATCTTTATGACTTCCTAAAACAAGCATTGTCATATTCTGCGTTAAAAGTGTATCGGGATTAACCCGAAGTTCCATTTTGCCGTTTTCTTTTACCGCCATAATATTGATATTAAATTTCTTTCTGATGTCAAGATTTCCGATTGTTTTGCCAATCCACTGCTTTGGAATTGGCACTTCAAAAATTGCATAGTCGTGTTCAATTTCAATGTAGTTGAGAATATGGTCGGAAGTATATCGGATAGCAGTCCAATTTGCAAGCTGTTTTTCAGGATAAACCACCTGGTCAGCGCCGTTTCGCAACAGGAATTTTTCCTGGACGTCGCTGGCAGCACGTGACACAACAAGAGGAGAGCCAAGTTCCTTTAACAGCGAGGTAATCTCAAGGGAGTTTTGAAAATTGTCCCCTATGGCTACTATGCTCATATCAAAATTATTAACACCTACCGAACGCAGGTATTCCTCATTTGTACAGTCAACTACCTGTGCGCTTGTAACATAGGGCATAACAGCCTCTACCCTATCCTCCTTAAAATCCACCGCTAAAACCTCGTGATTTAATTCATTTAATTTTTTTGCTACGTGTCTGCCAAATCTGCCAAGACCGATTAATAATACTGATTTCATAATACGCTCCTTAACCTACTGTAATTTTTTCTTGAGGATATCTTGAAATAGAAGATTGAGTTTTTGAAATTGCGGCAAAGATAAATGTTAAGCTTCCTACTCTGCCAAAGTACATCAGACATATCAAAACTATTCTGGAGATTAACCCCAAGCCCGGAGTTATTCCCATAGACAGTCCCACTGTGCCGATAGCCGAAGCTGTTTCAAACAACACTTCATTCATAGGTAAGCCTTCAACACAGCAAATAATAACAGAGCCTGATAAAAACAAAACTAAATACATCATTAGTATCGTGCCTGCTGTTTTGATTATATCAACGGAAATAGTCCTGCCGAAGCAATGGGCGTTGCTTTTTTTGTTAAAAACAGAAATTGAGGATACAAGCAAAACCATTACTGTAGTAGTTTTCAAACCGCCTGCTGTAGAGCCCGGTGAGCCACCGATAAGCATAAGCACAATGGTGATTAACTGTCCCGGACCGCTTAACGAAGACATATCTATTGTATTAAAGCCTGCTGTTCTTGTGGCAGTTGAGTGGAACAGAGAAGCAAATATTTTTTCGCCTAAGGTCATATTGCTGAAATCGTCCCCGGAAAACTCAACGAAAAACAGGAATAAAGCAGGCAAAAGTATCAAAAATGCAGATACAGACAAGGCTACCTTGCTTTGCATTCTGTACCTTTTAAATTTCAATTTATGAACCTTTACATCATTCCAGGTTAAAAATCCTATACCACCGATGATAATAAGCATCATGACAGTTACATTTATCAATGGGCTTCCCAAAAACGGAGTCAGGGACGAATACTCTCCCTCTACACCCATCAAATCAAATCCCGCATTACAAAATGCCGATATTGAGTGAAATACAGAGTACCATATACCTTTTAAAATTCCATATCTACTGCAAAACTCAGGTGCCATTACCGTTGCACCTAAAAGCTCAATAGCTATTGTCACCGTTACAATAAAGCTGGTAAGCTTTACAATACCTCCAACCTGATGGGCAGAAATGGACTCCTGCATCAAATTGCGTTGGAAAAAGCCTATCTTCCTGCCTGACAGCCTTGCAATAGCAACAGCTATTGTAACAACACCCATACCGCCGATTTGGATTAGTGACAGTATTATTATCTGTCCGAAAACACTCCAATAGGTTGCTGTGTCGTGAACTACAAGTCCTGTTACACAGACCGCAGAGGTTGAGGTAAACAACGCATCGGAAAAAGGAGTAAAGTGTCCGCCTCTGCTTGAAAAAGGCATCATTAACAACAATGCACCCACAAGTATCGCCAAGGCAAATCCGCCTGTTATCAGTCTGAAAGAAGTAATATGCTTTCTTATACCTGACATATTTTCAGCACCTCTAAATAAATTAGACTATGCTTTAGATTATACAGTAATCAATATATATTTTCAATATGTTTTATAAAATAAAAATAGATTACAGCTACTGCCGTAACCTATTTTTAATAAGTCTTTTTACATAAAAGCCTGATGTTTTCAAGCCGTCTGTTGCAAGCAAAATAAACACAGGAGTGAAATTATATAAATACCTTGAACGAGCCTCCCATATTAACAAAAATATGAATATGGAAAACAGCAGTCCTTTCAGCAATATAGTCTTGTCAACCTTTGGCTTTATGCAACCCTTTAAAGCAGAAAGCATCATCATAAAGATTAGAAAAAGCTGAAAGCCACAGCTGTATATATTAAACACATCCCGGTATTTACCCTCTTTCAAAACAAGGGAATGTAAAGAATTTCTTTCAATAGGTTTCTCAATATGATGGGAGATAAAATATGTTCCGTCCTCCCATATCCAAACCGCCTTTTTTGCAGTATGGGAAATCAATCCCCCTACTCCGTATTCCTCAACTCTGTTTTTAATTTCATCGATATTCGCCTTTTGTTTTTCACCTTTGTTTTCAAAGCTCCTTGTAAATTTACTGTCACTTCTATTGTAACGTCCCACACCCTTTAAGCCCATCATTATCCAATGAGTAACCGGATATTCGCTTTCGTAGGACTGTTCCTTTGTGCATAAATTCAAGCTTTTTACCGATTCTGTATATACTATGCCTACTGAGGAAAAGCCTACAATAACTGCTAAAGATATAGCAAGAAATCTCTTTACGTTAAATCTAAGCAAAGCGTATATCAAAGCGCACACAAGCACAAATACTACGGTAGCTTTCATTTTAAAACCTAAAAATACTACTCCGCCAAACAAAACAAGCATAGCGTATTTTTTATACTTATTCTCACTTTTTATCGCCGAAACAAAAAGACAAACACTTCCGATTAAAAAGGGCATTGAAAGGGAGTCCGTATAGTAGAAAGGAGTGTATGTGTAGTAAGGTGCAAAAAGCATACACAGCATCAAGGATATTAAGGCATGTTTGTTGCCGAAAAGCTTTTTTGCTGTAAAGGCAGTAAAAAGCACCGAAAGGTTAATAGCTATACAGTTTAATACTACAGGCACCATTTTTGGTACACAGCCAAAAATACTATAAGAAATTTTATATAAAGTTGCCAAAAGCACAGTAAGAGCAACATTGTTTGGATATTTTACCAAATACACTTTACCCATTGAATAGTCATCCTGAATTAAGTTAAAGTTTCCGTTTTCCGCAAAATAAAGTGCATATTTTTCTATTCTTGCCAAATCGGTTACCATATTGGCTCTTAGCTTATACCCTATAAAAAGCTGGATAAGGAACATTGTTCCCACTGCAACAAAAATAATTGTGTTAGTTTGCTTTGAGGTAAGCACTGCCCTTCTCAGTTTATTGCTTGAATTATCAAACAGATAATATAACCATATGGCTGTGGCAGTCATTATCACAAAAAATAAAATTATACATATTTTTACTGTTGTTGAGGACACCTCCGGACTTCTGTAACCAAATATTAATGAACATATAAAGGTACAGGTCATAGAAGCGAGCAATATTATGCTGAACACTCTACACAAGCTTTTTGATATTCTTTCCTTCATCATCTTCCAAATTCTCCTTTAGAATATAACTATAATTTGCGTAGGATATAATACCACAATACATATTAATTTTTTCTAAAATGTTACAGTTGGTACTTATTTTGTTATAGTTGGTAATATTTAGAGCCTTCACACCCTTTACAAGAATAAAAGTTGATATTTTCAGTCATCTTTGCCCCACCGTTTTTGAGCAGTTCCCTTTAATGTAAAAAAGAAAGTTGCAGAAATTACTGCAACCTTCTTGAAAACTTTTTGTATATGAAATTTTCTACCCCTTGCAAGCCGTCTATTGCAAGCAAAATAAACACAGGGGTGAAGTTATATAAATACCTTGAACGAGCCTCCCATATCATCAAAAATATGAATATGGAAAACAGCAGTCCTTTCAGCAATATAGTCTTGTCAACCTTTGGCTTTATGCAGCCCTTAAAGATAGAAAGTATCATCATAAAGATAAGGAAAAGCTGGAAACCGCAACTGTATATATAAAACACATCGTGAAATCTTCCCTTTTCCAAAACAAGTGAATGAAGAGGATTCCAATTAACAGGGTTTTCAATATGATGGGAAATAAAATATGTTCCGTCCTCCCACATCCATACATTCTTATCAACACTATGCTGAACAATTCCTGTTATTCCGTATTCTTTAACTCTGTTCTTTATTTCCTCAATAGTCGCCTTTTGCTTTGCGTCTTTATTTTCAAAGCTGCTTGTAAAGTTACTGTCCTCTATATTATAATGGCCAAGTCCTTTTAAGCCCATCATAATCCAATGGGTAGCGGGATATTCCTTTTCATAGGACTGTTCCTTTGTGTACAGATTTAGGCTGTTCACCGATACTGTATAAACAGCACCTACAGAGGAAAAGCCTACAATAACCGCCAAAGATATAGCGAGAAATCTCTTTACGTTAAATCTGAGCAAAGCATATATTAATCCGCAAACAAGCACAAATATTACGGTCGCTTTCATTTTAAAACCTAAAAACATTACTGTGCCAAATACCGCAAGCATAACATATCTTTTGTATTTATTCTCACTTTTTATTGCCGAAACAAAAAGATAAACTCCACCCATTAAAAATGGCATTGATAGAGAATCCGTATAATAATATGGGGTGTATGTGTAGTATGGTGCAAAAAGTGCACACAGTGCCAAAGCTATCAAAGCCTGCTTGTTGCCGAAAAGCTTTTTTGCAGTCAGGGCTGTAAAAAGCACCGAAAGGTTAATGGCAAGACAGTTCAAAGCTACAGGCATCATTCTCGGTACATAACCGAAAATAAAAAAACTTACCCTGTACAATACAGATAAAAGCAGATACAGAAAAATATTATTGGGGTATCTTATTAAATAAACAGAATTTTTAAGATATTTTTCCTGTATCAAATCGAAGTTTCCGTTTACGGCGAAATCCTTGGCGTAAGTTTCTAATATTTTTAAATCGGTGACAGGCTCTGCTTTAAGCATATAACCTACAAAAAGCTGAATAAGAAAGAGTATTCCAACAGACACAAAAATTATAGTGTTAGTTTGTTTTGGGGTAAGCGTAAGCTTTCTCAGCTTAGTGTTTGAATCGTTAATCAGATAATATATCCATATTGCTATCCCGGTCATTACAATAAAGGATAAAATTACACCTATTTTAACTGTGACTGAGGATACCTCCGGACTGCTGTATCCATAAATCAATATGCAGATAAAATTTATTGACATTAAAACAAATAGCATAATACTGAATATTCTGCACAAATTTACTGATAACTTGTTTTCATTCATAATATCAAATCCTTTTTGAATATAGTTGATTATAATCTATAATACAGCATAATTCAAGATTTTTTACAAATTGTTACAGATTGCAGTTATTCTGTTACGGTTGGCATATTTACACCTTAACTCAATAAAATACAAAAAAGAGCAGCTTTCGCCACTCCTTTAGTTATTGTTTTCAACTTTTGATTCATTGGATTTTTTCAAAGTAAACTTTGATTCTGTCCCTTTTAACAGACGTTTAATATTTTCCTTGTGTCTGAATACCAACAATGCCACACATAGAATACACAATATCTCTGTTTCCAACGGCGGATGACAAAAATAAAGCAAGGACAGCGGACAAGACAGAGATGATATGATTACTGACAATGACATATATCTTGTTGTTGCAAGTAACACAAGCATAATAGCCAGTGCCACAAGCCCTGTTTTCCAATCGACACAGCCTATTGCAGCTGCACCTACAAGGAATCCCTTGCCGCCTTTAAACTTGTACCACACAGGGAAAACGTGACCCAACATTGAGAACAGCCCTACATAAGCCGCTCCGAATTGACCGCCAAAGGATGTTGCTTCAAATAGATAGCGGAAAGCTAAAATGGGGAATAAAGCCTTGAGAATATCAAAGAAAAACACAAACCAAGCATAGCGATTGCCGAAAACCCGTTTAAAGTTTGTAAAACCGGGATTTTTACTTCCTAATGTACGTATATCCTTATGATAAATCAGCTTGGACATTACAATAGCAGGGTTGATTCCGTTTACCAAATACGGAATTAATGCCGCTGCAACAAGAAGTACAATATTTTGCATTTTACTACCCCCATTCTGTTATTCAACGATTAGCAGAAAGTCATATACCTCCTGACCTCCATCTAAATCGCATATTTCAACACGTGGAAATTTCTGATTAACCTCTGCTTTAAACGCATTTTTTTCTTCCTCTGAAATGTCGGAACCGTAAATTGCTATAAGGATTTCACAATCAGCAAGTCCCAATTTATCAAGCAGAGAAACAGCGGTTACAATTTTATCATCATCGGACACTAACATTTCTTTATCGGTAAAGCCGATATACGCATCTGCGGAAATATCTACATTGTTTATATTTGCATCACGAACAGACCTTGTAACAAGACCTGTTTTTACGCCCTCCATAGCTTCGTTCATTTCCTGTTCGATTACGTCAGCGTCATTTGAATCCAGATTAAGCATTGACATTACAGCGTAACCGTCGCCTATGCTTTTTGTTTTGATGATTCTTACATCTGAGTCTTCAAACATATCCGCTGCCTGTTGAGCTGCCATAATAATGTTACTGTTATTGGGCAAAACGTAAATAACATCTGCGTTTACTTTTTTGTATGCGTCAATAAAATCCTGTGAGGATGGATTTTTACCCTGTCCGCCCTCAAGTATAATATCAACTCCCAAGGAGCCAAACATCTCACAAATGCCATTTCCTGTGGCAACAGTGATAATGCCGTAAGGCTTTCTCTCGCCTGTTTCTTCCTCAAAGGTATAATTATTCTGTATAGTAGCCTCGTTGTGCTGTAGTGTCATATTTTCGATTTTCATAGTTAAAAACTCACCGAAATTCTGACAGTAGTCAAGAACCTTGCCGGGCGTCATTGTATGAACATGAACCTTTACAACAGTTCCCGTAACAACGGCTACAATAGAATCGCCTATACCCTTCAGCCAATCGATCAAATCGTTTACGTCAAACTCTTCTACGTTACATTTGCTTCTTTGAAGCTGTAGCAAAAATTCTGTGCAGTAGCCGTATTCAAGCTCACTGTTTTCGTTAAACTTACTGAAATCTATATTAACACTTTGATTTATTGTTTCAGCAACCGGCTCAGCGGAAAATTCAACCTTTCCGGTGGTAAGGGTATTAACGATACCTTCCATAATATATACAAGACCGGCACCACCGCTGTCAACAACACCTGCACTTTTCAGCACCTCTAATTTTTCGGGAGTATGCTTTAAGGACTCTCTCACTCCTGAAAGATAGCTTTCAAAGTATGACTGTAAACAGCTGTCTGCTGTGATACAGCTGTTTGCATATTCGTATCCCTCGCGTACAACTGTCAGAATCGTACCCTCAGTAGGCTCTACTACGGAGCCGTATGCCTTATCAACAGCACATTTCATTGCATAGCTGATAGCCTCAACATCGGCCTCTTCCACATTTTCAAAACCCTTTGCAATACCCGCAAAAATCTGTGACAAAATAACTCCCGAGTTACCTCTTGCAGAAAGCAACATACCCTCAGCAATAATTTTTGAAGCAACGGCTATAGAGTCTGTATCCAAATCTATTGCCTTTTCAACGCCACCGCTTATAGTTCTGCACATATTGTCACCTGTATCTCCGTCAGGAATAGGAAACACATTAAGGTCGTTTACAACATCAATATTCTTTTTAAGATTTTCTGTACCACCCTGTACCAACTTAACAAACAAATTGCCGTCAAGTCTATTGGTATTCATTTTACCACTCCTTGTTTTTATGCCTCGACAGTTACTTCCTTACCAAAAGCAAACAGACCGATTGTTCCGGGACCAACTGAAGCACCGATAATTGGGCCCATATAGTTTACATAAATTTCCTTGCAAGGAATCTCCTGCTCAACAAGTGATTTAACAAAATCCGCATCCTCCTGACAGTCGGCATGTGCAAGGAATATTGTCTGATTTTCAGCATCAGTAATTGTTTCTTTTAAAAGCTTAACAATTTCTCTAAGTGAATTCTCTCTGCCCTTTACTTTCTTTATGGCTGTGTTTGCACCGTGTTTGTCTGAAATAAGTATAGGCTTTACTCCGAGCATATTTCCGAAAAATGCAGAAGAAGCTGTAACTCTGCCTGCTCTCTTCAGACAATCCAAGCTATGTACTGTAGCAAACTGGTTCATATTACCTCTGACTTCACATACCTTGTCTGCAATTTCCTCAGCAGACATTCCGTCATTTCTTAATTTAGCAGCATATACTGCCAAAGCACCCTCACCCATACAGGAGTTTAAAGAATCTATACATTTAATTGTTCTTTCGGGATATTCCTCTTTAAGCTCATTTGCAACTATTGAAGCAATATTTATAGAACCTGAAAGCTTAACAGAACAACCGATATATACTATATCGTTGCCCTCCTCCAAAATATTTGTAAATACTTTCTTAAATTCCTCTACAGGAACCTGTGTTGTCAGAACTCTCTCGCCCTTACGCATAATATCGTAAAGCTCTTTTGGGCTGTAGCTTTCCCAGTCAAGACTGGCAGGAGTTTCTTCTCCCTTATATACTGTATTCATCTTTGCATAAAGAATGTCATACTTCTCTCTTATGTCTTTACCTAAATCTGAACAAGAGTCTGTTACAATCTTTACATTTGCCATAATTTTACTCCAATCTTTTTAAATAAATATTGTTTGACTTACTTAATTTCATATATTATAATATACACAACATTCAATAATCAAGGGACAAATAACACAAATTCAGTATAATAAGTAACATATTTTTATGAAATGTGGTATTTTATCAAAATTTGTCGAATATACAGAGGTTTAGCATGGAACATAAAACAACGAAAAACGACAGACGTGTTAAGCGAACAAAACGAGCAATACGAAATGCTTTTGTTACGCTGTTATGTAAGCAAAAGTTCGAGGACATTACCGTTAAGGATATTTCCGACCTTGCCGACATTAACCGCAAGACATTTTACAACTATTACAGCAACACAAGGGAGCTTATGGAGCAAATTGAAAAGGAAGTAGTCACCACCTTTTCGAATGCAATTAACTCTATAGACAACGAAAAAATCAACGAGGAGCCCTATATTGTAATAGACACACTTTTGCGAATAATTAAAAGTGACTTTAAATTCTACGGTAAATTATTGCAAAAGGGCGGAACTACAGACCTTACTGTAAAAATTGCCCAACTGCTTATGGAAAAAACAAAAGAGGTTATTGCCCAAAAATATGATATGGATGAAAAATCCTTAGATATATTCGCTCAATACAATATTGCGGGAATTTGCACAGCATATTATTACTGGTTCAACTTCAACCGTGAAGAACCTATTGAGGAAGTTTCTAAGGTTATAGGAAAAATATTCTTTAACGGTCTTAACGGATTTGCAGAAAATAAAAAATAATACACATTATATATACTTACAATCCTGTGTTTCCTATGACTGTTTTCAGTAAATTTTAAAAATTATATAAGGCATAAAAATAAAGGCAGTTCAACCCAAACTGCCTTTATCCTTGTTATATGTGTCAACAAAATTGTGAACAACTCCGCCTTGCTTATATGAAATCACCGTGTCAATGTTTACATTCTCCACACTTCTAAATATATTGCTTTCCACCTGTGGATTTGTTTTTTTCAGCTCTTGTATCAGAGCTTTTATTTCCTTGCGTTTTGAAGTATTCTCCTTGTCCTCAGTTTCCGCTTTTTCTGTAAATTTACAGGCACATTGAATAAAGCTCAAATTGTTATAATTGCACCAATGAACAATATCCTTTTCTCTGATAAGATACATAGGGCGGATTAGCTCCATACCCTCAAAATTTGTGCTGTGCAATTTTGGCATCATCGTCTGGACCTGACCGCCGTAAAGCATTCCCATAAGTATTGTTTCAATTACATCATCAAAGTGATGTCCCAAGGCAATTTTATTGCAACCGAGTGACTTTGCCATTTTGTAAAGGTTGCCTCTGCGCATCCTTGCACAAAGATAGCAGGGATTTTTTTCAACATTAAAAACCGAGCTGAAAATATCGGTTTCAAATATATGTATCGGCACATTTAAAAGCCTTGCATTTTCCTCTATTTTCTCTCTGTTTTTCTTATTATAGCCCGGATCCATAACTATGTATTCCACGCCGAATTCATACTTGTTGTGACGTTTAAGCTCCTGAAAAAGCTTTGCCATCAACATAGAATCCTTGCCCCCTGAAATACAGACAGCTACCTTGTCACCCTCTTCTAAAAGCTCGTATTCAAGAAGTGCGGCAGTAAACCTGCCCCATATGGTTTTGCTGAATTTTTTACGGATACTGCGCTCAACATCTTCACAATTAAATATCATCGCTTAGCTCATCTATGAATAATTCAACAGCCTTGTCCTTTGTTCTGCCTAAAAATGCAAAAGCGTTTTTCACATAAATTACAAAAAGCAATACCCCGGAAAAGAATGCGATTATACTGCTTACCAAGCACAGATTTTGTAAAAACTTTTTCATAGCTATTCTCCTAAAAATTAATTTTTCTCTTTGCAAGCTTATTTGTCAGCTTGTTAAAATTTGTCATCAAAACATCTGCGGAAATGTACATTTTTCTTTTTGTATATTTTTCATTTAGTGCTTGAATACTTTGATATATATACTCCAAATCTTCTGTGCCTTTTGAAAACACAGTTGATAAAACCTGTTTTGTTCTCTTGTAACCGACTTCTATCATTGCACTAACTTGATTTTTCCTTAGTGCAACGGAATCTGTTATCCCATTTTTGCCGGGAAAGGCAATTTTAATTATTTTATCGTCAATCAAAGGGTTCTCAAAGGTATAGCAACAATCGTCAAAGTAAACGCAAATTAAATAGTCAAGGTCGTGTTTCAACAGCGGATAAATTGGGATATTATCTACAAATGCACCGTCGTAATAGCTGTGATTCCCGATTTTTACCGGACGATTATACATTGGGAATGCAACACTTGCCTTTAAATACAGGGGATACAGCTTAGAATCTATTTTAGATAAATTATTATAAGTAATTGACCTTTCCTTTATATTCATCAAGGAAACATACAGGTTATTGCTAAACTTGTCCTCAGGGTTATACAGCTGCCCGATAATATCCTGAATTTTAGAGCTTTTCATAATGCTGTTAACAAGGAGCCTGCTGTTGCCCTCAGGACAAATATCCTGCCATAATTTTTCCGCCACATCAAGCTTGTTGTTAACAAAAGCATATCCATTAAAGGAGGCGATTGAGGAACAGCTTATATATTCAATTTCTTTTGGGCTGAAAAACTCGTTTATGGCTCTTAGTGCGCCCACTTGATAAGCACCCTTTACCATACCGCCTGACATAACCAAGCCGATATTCACTCTACCCCTCCTTTATCCCAATTTTAAAACTTTTACATATATAAAAGTTTATCAACTATATTAAAAAAAGTCAAGCAGCAACGTGACGTTGCAGTTTCAAAAAAGAAAAACCGGATATTATTGCTAATATCCGGCAATTACATATAAATACTAATTAATAATAGCTATAAGAATTAGCAAGAGAACTTGCCGCCATTGTACCATAACAAGCATACTCAACGCAAACACAACCAAGGTAACATAATAGGAATGTAACAAAGAGTGCTCCTACAACAACTCCACCGATGGACAAACCAAAGCCTACATTTACCTTTGTGTTTCCTGAGCCATACTCTTTCTTGTATCTCATACTAAGCACAAGACCGATAATGCTGGGAACCAGGCCGATACCGCAACAAAAGCTTGTTGCAAGACCTACGATACCTAAAACCATAACTGTAATGTCTGAATTCCCATTGCCCGCAGGAGCAGGAGAGCTTTCAACTAAGTAGTTGTTTTCATATTGATTCATAATTCATACCTCATTTCTAAAAAATTAAACTAAATAGGAACAGGTGCTATAGCGAGTACCAAATTCCTAATGATTGAATAAACAAGTGCTATTATGCAAATAATTGAAATAACCCCATAATTCATAAAAATCCGCTTGACTCTGACTCCGAATACACTAAGAGTATATTCAAAATAAAGTAAAACACAATATATACTAACGGGTATTACCATTGCATTCTGCCTTAGGGACATAAGAATGTCGCCCTTCAATAAAGCCATTACCGACCGAGTTCCACCGCAAGCCGGACAGGTTATGCCCGGTTCATAGAACATTCTGCTTGTATCATACAGCAAGCAACCCGGCATCCAATTCGGAAATCCTGTAAAATTCGGAGCTACAAAATATGCAAATAATACAATTACGCCTGTCAGCACAAAAGGAAAAAGACAGAGCAGAATTTTATAAATCGTTTTTAACGTTTTTTTGTTATTCATAACATATTTTGAACAAAAAAGCGGACTTGCGTCCGCTTTTTTGTTACGATCATTAATTCATATTAGTAAGAAGCTCCGCTAGACCCAGCAGCACAAATTACACAACCTACACATGCAAAATATCCAATCCAAAATACTAGAGCCACGATACTGCATACAAGGCCAATAATACCAAGAATTCTACCGATCTTTACCATCTTGTTTTCTGCTGTAGCCTGCTCCTTGTATTTCTTGCTTAAAACAAGAGCAACGATAGCACAAACAAGACCCACGCCGTAGGCACTGCTTGCAAGACTTGCAATACCGCAGATTAATGTTGCAATAGCTAAACCTTTATTGCCGCCATTCTGTGGTGCGTTTGGTGTTTCTACTGTATAATTTGTTGGTTGTTGATCCATGGTTATAACCCCCTAAGTTAAATTTTGTTGTACAACAACTAAGATAATTCTACTACAATAAAGTGATGTTGTCAAACATTTTTTAGGAAATTTTTTCATAAAACAAAATATTGTTATATTTTTACTAATAATGGACAATACTGCTTGTACCAATTCAACAAATTACACAGCAAAGCCAATATCGGACTGTAATATTACACAAATTTATATTAATTAATGACCTTATATCCCTGTTTTTCAACAGCATCAATCAAAACCTCAGTATCAACTTCCTTGCTGAGAGTAACTACTGCTGTACCTTTTTCGTGACTGACTTGGGCAGATACCACTCCGTCAACTCCCTCTAAGGCATTTTTTACGTGAGCTTCACAGTGCATACACATCATACCCTGAATTTTCAATGTTTTTTCCATTTCTCTTAACTCCTTTTTATTGTTTTTTATGTTGATATATTTTTTATCCTTTCGGATATTTACATAATTCAGTCGCAGAGCATTTGCCACTACACAAAAGCTTGACAGACTCATAGCCGCTGCTCCGAACATTGGATTCAGCTCCCAGCCAAGCAAAGGTATAAACACACCGGCAGCCAAAGGAATACCGGCAATATTATAGATAAATGCCCAGAATAAGTTTTCGTAAATATTTTTAAGTGTTGCTTTTCCTAATCTTACTGCACCTGCAACATCGCTAAGGTTACTTTTCATAAGCACAATATCCGCAGAATCAATAGCTATATCTGAGCCTGCACCTATTGCGATACCTACGTCAGCACTTGTCAATGCAGGCGCGTCGTTTATTCCGTCACCTACCATTGCAACCCTTCCCTGTGCTTTCAGCCTTTGTATTTCCTTTTCTTTGCCGTCGGGCAACACATCGGATATTACCGTATCTACTCCCACTTCTCTTCCGATTGCCTCAGCAGTTCCTTTATTATCACCTGTCAGCATTACTACATTAATACCCATATTTTTCAGGCTTTTCACTGCATTTGTGCTGTCCTCTTTAATTATGTCAGCCACTGCAATTATACCTAAAAGCGTATCGTCTAAAGCAAAATACAATGGTGTTTTCCCCTGCTTTGCAAGGCTTTCCGCCTTTTCTTTTGTGCTGTCATCAACAAGTGCATATTTGCTTATAAATTTTTGATTGCCTCCCACAAGCCTTTTGCTTTCAAAAACTCCTGTTATTCCGTTACCTGAAACTACCTTAAAATCCTCTACTTCATTTTGACTTATATTACTTTCCTTTGCTCTTTTTATTACAGCCTTTGACAGAGGATGTTCGCTTTTACATTCTATTGCATATGCCATTTCCAAAAGCATATTTTCGGTATATTCGCCACAGGGCAAAATATCTGTTACTACAGGCTCGCCTTTTGTGATTGTTCCTGTTTTGTCAAGGACTACGCAATCCACTTTACCTACAGTTTCCAACGAAACCGCAGTTTTGTAAAGTATTCCGTTTTTCGCACCTACTCCGTTGCCCACCATAACAGCCACCGGTGTTGCAAGTCCCAATGCACAGGGACAGCTGATTACAAGAACGGAAATCGCCCTTGCAAGCACAAAGCCTGCACTTTGTCCCACAGCTATCCAAACTATTGCAGTCAGCAACGCAATACCTATTACTGCAGGCACGAAAACTCCCGATACCTTATCGGCAATTTTTGCAATAGGTGCTTTTGTTGCAGAAGCGTCGCTTACCATTTTTATTATTTGAGAAAGAGTAGTATCCTCGCCTACTCTTACAGCCTTACAACGGATATAGCCTGAAAGGTTTACCGTTGCAGCTGATACTGTATCTCCCACAGTCTTATCCACAGGAATACTCTCTCCTGTTAAAGCTGATTGGTTAACTGCACTGCTACCCTCAACTATCACTCCGTCAACAGGTATATTCTCCCCTGCTCTTACTACAAATATATCTCCCTTTTTAAGCTGTTCTACCGGTATTTCTATCTCTGCATCATCTTTGATTATTACCGCCGTTTTCGGTGACAGCTTCATCAAGCCTTTTATTGCGTTGGTAGTTTTACCCTTTGAACGAGCCTCAAGGTACTTTCCCACTGTAATCAGAGTAAGAATCATTGCGGCAGACTCAAAATAGAATTGGTGCATAAAGTACATTACGCTGTCCATATCACCCTTAACCTGAGCGTCAGTCATAGCAAACAATGCGTAAGTGCTATACACAAATGCCGCCCCTGAGCCTAAAGCAACAAGAGTATCCATATTGGGCGCTTTATGAATTAAGCCTTTAAATCCACTGACAAAAAATTTCTGATTAATTACCATTATTATAGCTGACAGTAAAAGCTGAATTAACCCCATAGCTATGTGGTTGTTTTCAAAAAATTCAGGCAAAGGCAATCCTACCATATGGCCCATTGAAAAATACATCAGCACTATCAAAAAAGCTGAGGAAAAAATAAGTCTTTTCAATATTTCCTTTGACTGTATATCCTCAATACTGTCATCATTATTGTCAATGCTTTTTACACCTTTTAAGGTTGCACCGTAGCCAGCGTCTTTTACGGCTTTTATGATACTGTCCGTATCAGCTGTACCCTCTACGTTCATAGAATTTGTCAGCAGATTAACCGAACAACTGCTGACGCCCTCTACCTGCGACACTGCTTTTTCAACTCTTGAACTACAGGCGGCACAGCTCATTCCCGTTACGTTATATTGCTCCATAGTCACACCTACTTCATAAGCTTTTGCAAAACTTCCACAAGCTCGTCAACTGTTTCTGTTTTGCCGTTGATAATATCATTTGACACACAGGTTTTAATATGACTTTCCAAAAGCTTTTTATTAAAAGAATTTAATGCAGAAGTTACAGCGGACACCTGAATAAGTATATCGGTACAGTACGCGTCATTTTCTACCATTCCCTTAATACCTCTAATCTGCCCTTCTATGCGGTTCAGCCGATTAATCAGGCTCTTGTATTCCTCAGGGGTACGTTCTTTCTTTTTGTTACAACATTCTCCCATATTTATCACCTCTCATATACCCTATGGGGGTATATTTAATATAGCATTTCTTTTTATAACTGTCAACAGATAATTAATATTTTGCAAATTTTTAAAAAATGTAATATCTGTCTCTTATACACATCTGACGCTGCCGACGAAGGCTTAGGT
>CAMFQG010000011.1 GCA_945980035.1 uncultured Clostridia bacterium | reverse complement strand
CAAAAAAACAAGGACACCCAAAAGGGTATCCTTATTTTACTGGTTGCGGGGGCTGGACTTGAACCAACGACCTTCGGGTTATGAGCCCGACGAGCTACCAACTGCTCCACCCCGCGATATGCACTTTTCTTTCAGCTTTTATATTATAGCCTCTTTCTGTATTTTTGTCAAGGGGTAATATTTGTAACCTTTTGTCGATTTGATATTTTTATTTATAAGTGAATTCCCAAAGTAAATTCCACAGTGAAATTTGCGGTGGAATTTAGTGTGATTAGCTTCGATTTTTATTAATTTTCTGTTTAATTATTTACTGCTTTCATTTTCGCTTACATTTTCATTTTTTATTATTTGCTTTTTCTATGCTTTGTGGTATAATATTTTATTAGATGTTAATATTCTAACAAGGGGGAAATATTTATGTGCAAAAATTGCGACAAAAAGCCGTACTATATCACAACACCTATCTATTATCCGTCAGGTAATCCTCATATCGGGCACTGCTACACCACCGTTGCCTGTGACTCTATCGCTCGTTACAGACGTATGCAGGGTTACGACGTTATGTTCCTTACAGGCACCGACGAGCACGGTCTGAAAATCGAGCAGAAAGCTGCTGAAAAGGGTATCACTCCAAAACAATACGTTGACGAAATTGTTGAGATTTTCAAGGGCTTGTGGGAATATATGAACATAAGCTACGACCGCTATATTCGTACGACCGACGATTATCACATAGAAACCGTACAAAAGATTTTTAAAGAGCTTTATGACAAGGGATATATTTACAAGGGCGAGTACAAGGGCAAATACTGTACTCCTTGCGAAAGCTTTTGGACAGAAAGTCAGCTTGTTGACGGCAAATGCCCCGAGTGCGGACGTGAGGTTGTTGAGGCAAAGGAGGAAGCGTACTTCTTCAAAATGGCTCCTTTTGCTGACAGAATTGAAAAACTCCTTACCGAAACAGACTATCTGCAACCAAAGACAAGAGCAGTAGAGCTTGTTAACAACTTTATCAAGCCGGGTCTTGAGGACTTGTGCGTATCAAGAACAACCTTTAAATGGGGTATTCCTGTTACCTTTGACGACAAACACGTTGTTTACGTTTGGATTGACGCGCTTTCTAACTATATCTCAGCACTTGGCTATCAGAACGAAAGCTTTGATGAGTTTAACAAATTCTGGCCTGCTGACGTTCATATGGTAGCAAAGGATATTATGCGTTTCCACGCTATCATCTGGCCTGCAATGTTAATGGCTCTTGACTTGCCGTTGCCAAAGCACTTGGCTGTTCACGGTTGGATAACCTTTGACGGTGTTAAAATGTCAAAGTCCCTGGGTAATGTTGTTGACCCGCTTGTATTGGGGGAAAGATACTCTCCTGACGCTATTCGTTACCACATTTTGCGTGAAATGGCTCTTGGTGCAGACAGCTCATTCTCAAATGAGATTATGATTAACCGCATAAATTCCGACCTTGCAAACGGCTTGGGCAACCTTGTTTCCCGTACTGTTGCTATGGTTGAAAAGTACTTTGGGGGCACTCTTCCTGTTGACCGTCAGCCGGGAGATTTTGACCAGGATTTAATTAATACAGCAACTTCGCTAAAGGGTGCTGTTGACAATTATATTGATAATACTCAGCTCAACCTTGCACTTGCAGAGATTTTCAAGGTAGTTTCACGTGCCAACAAATACATTGACGAAACAACACCTTGGGTTCTTGCAAAGGATGAGGCTAACAAAACAAGACTTGCTACAGTTCTTTACAACCTGCTTGACACAATCCGTATTGTTGCAACCTTGCTTTCTGCATTTATGCCTACAACAATGCCTAAAGCATTGGAGCAGATTGGCGCTTGTGAAAAGTGTGCAACCTATGACAACGCAGACAGGTTCAACGTGTTGCCTGCTGATGTTACAGTTAAAAAGGGCGAAGTGTTGTTCCCACGCATTGACGTTGAAAAGGAAATTGAGGAGCTGAATCAGATTTTCAAAAACAATGACGGCGAGGACGAAGAGGTTAAGGCTCTGAGAGAAGAAATGGAAGGCATTGCACAAATCGGAATTGACGATTTCTGCAAGGTTGATTTAAGAGTAGCAGAGATAAAAGCCTGTGAGCCTATTAAGAAAGCTAAAAAGCTCTTGAAGTTAACTCTGTTTGACGGTGTAAAGGAACGCACCGTAGCAAGCGGTCTTGCTCTTTACTACAAGCCTAAGGAGCTGATAGGCAGAAGAGTTGTACTTGTTGCAAATCTGAAGCCTGCAAAGCTTTGCGGTGTTGAAAGTCAGGGTATGATTTTGGCGGCTACAGACAAGGATGAAGTAAAGGTAATCTTTGTAGATAATATGACTCCCGGCAGTAAAATTTCATAAAACACTAAACAGCCTTCATTTGAGGGCTGTTTTTACTTTATAAAACACCTCTGTCCTAATTGGATATATACTTGCTAAATACAGGGAAATAGGGTAAAATATATCCGTATTAAGTAAATTCAGGTGAGCTAATGTTTAAATTGAGAAGATTTTTAAAGGACTATAAGCTACAGCTGATTATAGGCCCTGCCTGTAAATTGTTTGAGGCGATTTTAGAGCTTTGCGTTCCCCTTGTTATGGCAAGCATAATTGACCAGGGAATACAAAAAAATGATATGAACCACATAATAGTTATGGGAGTTGTCCTTGTGCTTTTGGGAGTTGTGGGACTTGGCAGCGCACTGGTGTGTCAGTATATGGCGTCCTACACCTCACAGGGTGCAGGTACAAAAATCCGTACGGCTTTGCTTGCCCACATAAACGGACTGTCCCACAAAGAGCTTGACAGCATCGGCACACCCTCTCTTATTACACGAATGACAGGTGACATCAATGCCGTTCAGGCAAATATCGCAATGACTATGCGACTGTTGCTGAGAGCCCCTTTCCTTATTATCGGTGCTTTGATAATGGCTTGCTTTATTGACTTAAAGCTGTCTGTAATATTTTTCTGCGGTTCGTTTTTAATAGCAGTGGTGCTGTATTTGGTAATGACAAAATCACTGCCTTTTTACAAGGAAATTCAGAAACTCATAGATAAAGTGTCCTTGATTTCTCGTGAAAATCTGTCAGGAAACAGGGTTATACGAGCATTTTCAAAGCAAAAATCTCAGCAGGAAAGCCTTGACAACACAGGGGAGGAGTTGTCAAAAACTACTCTCCGGGTCAGCAGATTGTCTGCACTTTTAAATCCTGCAACCTACGTGATTACCTACATCGCAATAATCCTCATACTTTGGTTTGGGGGCGGTCAGGTTAACAACGGTGCGTTGATGTCCGGTGACGTTATCGCCCTTACAAGCTATATGACGCAGATTTTGCTTGCTATGATTGTCCTTGCAAACCTTGTTGTGTTGCTGTCAAAGGGTATTGCATCAGCAGGGAGAATTAATCAGATTTTTGAGATTAATTCCTCAGTTACCGAAAAATCACAGGATAAAATTGCCCCCGTTAAGACTGCTCCTGCGGTGGAGTTTGACAATGTATCCTTTACCTACGGCGACGGTGACAACGAGCTTAGCAACATAAGCTTTTCTATAGAAAAGAACTCTGTAACAGGTATTATCGGCACAACAGGCGCGGGAAAAACTACGCTTATCAATTTGATTTTAAGATTTTACGATGCAACACAGGGTGTTGTAAAATTCAACGGCACAGATGTTAAGGACTATCCTTTCTCTCAGCTTCGAGGTGACATTGGGGTAGTTTTGCAAAAGTCGGTTTTAATAAGCGGTACTGTCCGTTCAAATATGACGTGGCAAAAGCCCGACGCTACCGACGAGGAAATATGGAAAGCTCTTGAGATTGCACAGGCAAAGGACTTTGTAAATGATTTGCCCAGAAAGTTAGACGCACCTGTAAATCAAGGTGGCACAAACTTTTCAGGGGGACAGCGTCAGCGACTTTGTATTGCACGTGCATTGGTAGGCTCACCTGCTACGGTTATTCTTGACGACAGCTTTTCTGCACTGGACTTTGCTACGGAAAAGGCATTGAGAGAACAGCTGTTAACTCTGAAAAACACCACCTTGATAATCGTTACTCAGCGGTGTGCAAGTATTATGAATGCAGATAAAATAATCGTACTTGAGGACGGCGAAACAGCCGGTCAAGGCACTCACAAGGAGCTTTTGAAAAGCTGTGACACCTACAGAGAAATCTGCCTTTCACAGCTTAAAGAGTCGGAGGTGGAGATATGAAAAAGCATACAATTTCTTCTGTCCTCCGCTATACACTTCCCCATATAAAATACTTTATTTTAGCGGTTATTTCTGCCGTTATCAGCGTTTCCCTTACACTGTACATTCCTGTTCTGGTAGGTAACGCTATCGACTGTATGATAGAAAAAAACAATGTTAACTTTGCTAATATTTCTCTGTATATATTGTATATCGGTGTTTCTATTGTGCTGATTGCAATTTTTCAATGGCTTATGGGATATTGCACAAATGCTATTTCCTCAAA
Source organism: uncultured Clostridia bacterium (assembly GCA_945980035.1). Lineage (GTDB taxonomy): Bacteria > Bacillota > Clostridia > Oscillospirales > Acutalibacteraceae > Ruminococcoides. The sequence goes on along the minus strand of CAMFQG010000011.1, from coordinate 19,836 downwards.
AACTATCAGGGATATTCGCAGTGACGTTTTCAGAAAGTTTAACAACGTACCCCTAAGCTACATTGACCACAACCCTCACGGCGACTTAATCAGCAGAATCACTAACGATATTGAGGCAATCGGCGACGGTCTTACTCAGGTTATCACCCAGCTTTTCTCAGGTGTTATTACTATTATCGGCACTCTGATTTTTATGCTTTTGATTGACTATAGAATCGCATTAGTAGTAGTTGTGTTAACTCCTTTGTCAATTCTTGTTGCAGGAATAATCGGCAGAATGTGTGCAAAGAGCTTTAGAGAGCAACAGGCTTTGCAGGGGGAAATCAGCTCCTACATTGAAGAAATGGTAGGCAATCAGAAGATTGTAAAAGCATTCTCCTATGAAGAACGCTGTGCAGAGGAGTTTGAAGAAAAGAACAAGCGCCTGTTTAAGGTTGGACTAAAGGCGCAGTTTGCAGGAGCATTGGCAAACCCCTGTACAAGGTTTGTAAACAATATGGTATATGCCGCAACAGGCATTGTAGGAGCAGTTTTGATTGTATCCACAATGGGAAATGGGGGACTGTCTATCGGACAGCTGTCCTGTTTTTTGGCATATGCAAACCAATACACAAAGCCTTTCAACGAGGTTACAGGCGTGCTTACACAAATTCAGACTGCCTTAGCATCAGCCGGCAGAGTTTTTAAAGTTTTAGAGGCGGAAAACGAGCCCTCTGACGAAAACAGAAATTCCGTAAATACCTGCAAGGGCAAGGTTGAATTTAAAAATGTCTGCTTCTCTTACAGCAAGGATACTCCGCTTATCCAAAACTTTTCTCTCAATGTAAAACCCGGTCAACAGGTTGCAATCGTAGGTCCTACAGGTTGCGGAAAAACTACACTTATCAACCTGTTAATGGGGTTCTATGATGTAGATAAAGGTGAAATTTCCGTTGACGGCACTAACATTTTGGACATTAAGCGAAACGATTTGAGAAAAATGTTCGGTATGGTGCTTCAGGACAGCTGGTTGATTTCGGGTACGATTATGGAAAATCTCCGTTTCGGCAATCCCTATGCTACTGATGAAGAGGTCATTGAGGCGGCGAAAAAGGCTCATGCCCACAGCTTTATCAGAAAAATGCCACAGGGTTACAACACCCTCATTGCAGAAAACGGCGGTAACCTGTCCGCAGGTCAAAAACAGCTTCTTTGTATTGCAAGGGCAATGGTAGTAAATCCGCCTATGCTGATACTTGACGAGGCAACCTCCTCCATTGATACCCTGACAGAAATAAGAGTTCAAAAGGCTTTCAGAAAGCTTATGGAAGGCAAAACAAGCTTTGTGGTTGCTCACCGACTTTCTACTATTAAGGAAAGCGACATTATACTTGTTATGAACAAGGGCAACATAGTGGAGCAGGGCACGCACGAAAAGTTGATTGAACAAAAAGGCTTTTATTATAACTTGTATAATTCACAGTTTGCAAACAATTAAGACTAAAAAGCGGTCAGACAGATTGATTCTGTCTAACCGCTTTTTTAATGGAAAATTTTCAATTTTTAAAGTATTCGTCCAATAGTGACTTTGCAACACCCATACTGTATTTGCCGTAGGCTCCGTGTTCAAGCACAACAGCAATGGCAACTTGTGGCTTGTCATAGGGAGCATAACAAATAAACACCGTATGGTCAGAGCCTGCGTTTTCCGCTGTACCTGTCTTTGCGGCAATATCCACCTTATAATTTCCAAACACAGAATATGCCGTGCCTCCTGTTGAGCTTACAACAGAACGCATACCCTCTTGAACGATTTTAAGATTTTTCATAGAAACACCTGACGTATCGACAACCTCAGGGTTATTTGAGTCATATTTTTCTACGGTTTCTGTACGCTGATAGTTGGTTATTTTCTTCACAAGGTGAGTTTTTAAGCGTGTTCCGTCGTTTGCGATTGTAGCCACGTATGTTGCTAACTGAACAGGAGTAAAGGCGTTGTCGGACTGACCGATAGCTGCCTGAACGGTGTTGCCGTCTGTCCATGTTCGACTGTCACGTCCTGCAAGAAAACCGTTGCTTTCCGAAACCTCAAGTCCTGTTTTTTCCCCAAGACCGAACCGCTGTGCATATTGATACATAGTATCAATGCCTAACTTTCTGCCTGTTTCCGCAAAGTAGTAGTTACAGCTGTGGGACAAGGCGGAATTTAAGTCGATAGAGCCGTGAGTGCCCATACAAGCAACAGGGTTTGTGGGATAATAATTATAGTATTTTGTACAGGTGATATGAGTTGAGGGACTGATTACCTTTTCCTGCAAAGCTCCACAAGCTACACAGGGCTTGAAAACCGAACCGGGAGCAAAGGAGCCGATAAAGGCACGGTTATACATAGGGGCAGTTTCGTCCTTAGCCAAGGAAATATAATAATCACCGTACTTTGAATACTTGTTTAAATCATAGGTGGGATAGCTTGCCGCCGCCAAAACGGAAAAATCCTTTACGCTGAGCATTACAACCGCACCTGTTTCGCAGTCCTCACCGTGATTAGCTCCGCTGTAAACTGACTGCGCAAGACCGTTTGCCTTTGCGGCTTTAACCTGAGTTTCCAGCGCCTTGTTGGCAACAGCCTGCAACCTTTGGTCTATGGTCAGATACAGGGTGTTTCCCGGTTGTGCGTTTACTCCCTGCACAAGGTCGGTAATATTTCCGTCAGCATTTTTCTGTACGATTTTCTCACCGCCGACACCTTTCAGAGTGTCCTCAAATGCAAGCTCCAAACCGAATTTTCCTATGCTGTCGTTGTAGCCGTAGTCCTTGCCTTCCTGAGTTTTTTCCTCATATTCCTCCTGGTTGATTTTTCCCAACGCTCCTAAAATATGAGGCGCAAGGTCACCCTGTGGGTTAAACCGTGTTAAGTAAGTCTGAACCTCAACACCTCTGACGCCCTGCATATTTTCGCTGATTATGGCAACCATATCGTTGCTTATATCCGTTGCGAAAATGTAAGGGTTAGTGTTGGAATAATAGGTCAGTTCCATATTGTAACGGACAGACAAAAGCTGTCGTGTTTTTTCTTTGCTTTTCAGCTTTTCAATTTTATATCTTTCGCACAGCAGGTTGATACATTTTTCCGCAGAATCGCTGACTTTAAGATTTAAAAAATCCTCTGACTTTAATGTTTTTATCTGGTCAAATTTATCCCTATTAAAAACATATGAGTTGCCCTGAACCTCAATGGGCAAAACGTCAATCCACTCTTCGTTGCATTTCTCCATAATGGAAATAAGGGTTAAAATATTATCGTTCAGCTTGTCCTCTTCCATAAAAAGCTTGTCAAAAACTATCTTGTAGCCTGTTTTGTTTACCGCCAGTCCGTTGCCGTTACAGTCAAGGATTTCCCCTCGAATTGCGTCTGCCTTTACTGTGTAGGCAGTTGAGCGTTTTGCAACCTCTCTGTAGTTGTCGCCCTCTAAAATCTGCCACCTGAACAGCTGTACACCAAATCCGCAAAAAATCAAAACAGTGATAATTACGCAGATAACAGAACGTCTTTGCAAATGCTTTTTTTCTCTGATTTTCTTTTCCTTGTCCTCGTTAGTCAGCATAATATCACTCCTTTCGCAGATTATCTGTCCCTTAAATTTTTGTATAAATATTTGTTGATAACATAAAAAACAGGGGACAGCAACACAGTGTAAATAATTCTTGAAATATAGTGTTGCACAAAGTACAGCCCGGCGTCAATCCGCCCTTGGAATACATAGAAAAACAAAAATTGCAGGCATATAAGTCCTGTTATAACTCCACCGCAAAATGCCATTCCGTTTAAAAAGTTGATTACCATATAATCTCTGAAAATATTGCTGATAATAAAGCATATCAGAGTAAGCATAAATGTGTAGAAGCCAATACTGCCCCCTGTGCCTATATCAATTAAACCGCCACAGGCCAAACCGAAAAACATAGCGGGAATTTCTCCCTCAAAAAAGGCTACGGTAAGTGCAACAGGTATCAATAGCACAGGTCTGCCTCCCAATATTTCGGGAAAGATTAAGGGCGTACCCTGCAAAATATAGAACAGTAATATTTCAAGGCTGTAGGCTAAGTATCGGAATACCGTATATTTTTTCTCCAAAGCAAAGCCTCCTGTTAATCCTCTTGGGACTGGGTTTTTATCTCGCCTTTGTTTTTAAAATCTGTAATAATCACCACGTCGGTGACTGACTTAATGTCCTCGTAAGGCTCTATAACCGCATATTTTGTTGCGTCATCCTGATTAAATTCCGTTGACTTTACCTTGCCTACGATAATGTTTTCCGGATAAATTCCGCCGATTCCCGAGGTCACAATCATATCCCCAACCTTTATTGTGCCGGTTGTGTTTATCTTTGTAAGAGTAGTGAGATTTTTGTCGCAATAACCTGCTCTGCCGGAAATTACGCCAACGTCATTTGTTTTCTTGTCTATTGCTCCTGCCTGAATATCGGGGGAAAGAATCGTTGTAACCTTGCAGTTAGCTCCGTTTATGGAGCTTACAAATCCCACCAAGCCGTTTTCGGTAACTACAACGTCCTGTAAATGCACCCCCATAGCCGTTCCTGCATCAAGGGTAAAGGAGTAGTAATCATCACCGGAATCTCTGCGTATTACCGTAGCAGGCACCAAAGTATAGTCGGGGTTTTCCTTCTTTATGTTGTAGTATTTCCAAAGACGTTGATTTTCGCTTTTTACGTCATAATAATCCACAAGCTGAGTCCGCAAATCTGCGTTTTCCTCTTTCAGCTCTGCGTTTTCTGAGGCAAGCTGTTCGTAGGTTTTCTGTGTGGCGGCTGAGGAAAGTGCATAGGTTACCTGTGACAGTCCGTTTGTCAAAAAGCCTGTCACTGTTGATATAACGGGACTTCCTGCATACCCCATTATGCTAAATACCAATATCACCGCCAAGGTTACAGCAAGAACCCTTATGCCTTTATTAGCGAAAAAATCCTTCATATTTATCCTCTTTTTGTAAATTCTCTATATTGAAAATTGCAGGGAACAGCCCGGCTGTCCCCCGCAAATAAAATTACTCTCTGTTGTGCTTATATTCTGCTCTGCCCATTTCAAGTCTTTTTCCTGCACCTGCAACAACACAATCTAAGGGTTGGTCTGCAATATGAACAGGCATACCTGTCTGTTGCATTATCAGTTGGTCAAGACCTCTCAGCAAAGCCCCGCCGCCGGTCAGCATAATACCGTGGTCGATAATATCTGCGGAAAGCTCAGGCGGAGTTTTCTCCAATGTGTTTTTAACCGCCTCAACAATAACCATCAGCGGATCTGCCAATGCGTCACGAATTTCCTCAGCAGTAACGGTAATATCCTGTGGCAGACCGTTTACAAGGCTTCTGCCCTTTACAAGCATATCCTTTTCATTTTCGTAAGGATAAGCAGAGCCGATTTTAATCTTAATTTCCTCTGCGGTACGCTCACCGATTAACAAATTATACTTTTTCTTAATATATGTTACGATTGCCTCGTCAAACTTGTCACCTGCTACTCTTACGGAACAGGATGTAACAATGTCGCCTAAGGAGATTACTGCAACCTCAGAGGTGCCGCCGCCGATGTCAACTACCATTGAACCTGTAGGCTCGTCAACAGGCATTCCTGCACCGATAGCCGCCGCCATAGGCTCTTCGATAAGCATTACATTTTTGCTTCCGCTTGCCTGTACAGCCGCGTTTTCTACGGCACGTCTTTCAACCTCAGTAACACCTGTAGGCATACAGATAATTATGCGAGGCTTGCTGAAAATTCCCGGCTTTGCTACCTTTTTAATAAAATGCTTCAGCATTGTTGCGGTAATATCAAAGTCCGCAATAACTCCGTCCTTCAGAGGTCGAACAGCAACGATAGAGCCGGGAGTTCTGCCAATCATATCGTGAGCCTGTGAGCCTACTGCCAAAACAGAATCGTTGCGAATATCAACTGCAACAACTGAGGGCTCTCTCATTACGATACCCTTGCCCTTGATACAAACCAAAGTGTTAGCCGTACCTAAATCAATGCCGATGTCCTTTGAAAAAGAAAATCTTTCAAACATACATTTTCTCCTTTCGGATTCCTATTTTTTTATATACCTTCAAAATTATACCTTCATCAAATGATTATAACTTATAAAGCGATGTAAATCAATAATTTTTTGTCAAAATGTAGGTCTGTTTACGCCTATTTTTTACCTGTTGAGCCAAATCCGCCCTCTCCCCGCAGGGTTTCATCAAGCTCTGTCACTTCGGTAAATTCCGCCGTTACAACAGGAGCAATTACCATTTGGGCGATTCTCTCGTTTTTAGAAATTGTGTAAGGCTCATTTGACACGTTGCAAAGTCCCACACAAATTTCACCGCGATAGTCGGAATCAACCACGCCCACACCGTTGGAAAGGCATATTCCGTGCTTAACTCCAAGCCCCGAACGTGCATATAAAAATGCGGCTAAATCACTTGTGGGCAAGGCGATTGCGATACCTGTGGGGATTATTTTCAGCTCACCGGGAGCTATTGTAATTTCACTGTCAATGCAGGCATACAAATCCATTCCTGCTGAACCCTGTGTACCTCGTGTGGGGATTTTTGCGTTATCTCTGAGTTTTTTTATTTCTATATTCATACTAACCTCAACTTGCAAAATTTATTGAAATCTTGCAAAAACTGTTTTTTATAAATTTGTGTTTTTTATGGGAAAATTTTTATTGTTCTAATAAGAAAATATGAATATTTCCTTTGGGGAACATAGTATTTTTCTTTTATCAAATATTGTCAGATTATTCCACGAAAATACAAACCGTGGGTTTTTTTCTGTAAATTTAGAGTTTTACTAAAGAAATCGGCTATGTTTTCCACGTTTTCCACAGAGTTTTCCACAGAAAAGCGGAAAACTTGAAAATCCACATTAGAAAGCTTGTTCGCCTTTTCTAGCACCTCAAGAGGCACTGTATTCAGTATTTCACTACAGCAACCGTCACAGTAAAAAATGAAAGTTTTGTTAAATCTATCTTTCATTTTCGACTGTTTTTTGCAGGTATTGCAATCAATATTTTGACTTTTGTTTGGACAGTTTCGAGTGAGCATCAAGGGCAAATACCCGTAGGTTATAATGCCTCGTGGAAGCTTTCCGCCCAGACTTTCAATCTGTGGAAAGGTCAGCTCAAAGCTAAGCTCCGTATCTGTAAAGCCATATTCCTCTGCCCAGACTAAATCCATAGTGTTCACAAAATTCAGTCCAAATCCGCCGTGAATATTAAATCCCATTTCCTTAGCCATATACACAGCTCCAAGGTTGTTGCAAAGCACGTCCTTAACGCCTATGCACTTTAGCTTTTCAAGCTGTGCTTTTATCTTTTTCTCCCTTGAAAAAAGCCCACGTGGAATTTCAACACCCACTTTAAAGCCCTCATTTAACAGGCTTTCAATCTGACTTTCGTAGCTATTTATCGGCACAAAGCACAGGTCAAGCTCTTTGAATCCACTGCCGATTTTTGCTGTGGTAAAACGAGCGTAGGTTTTCTTTTTGTCTGCCCTTTTGTGAACGGTTTTAGGAATTTCTATATCAAAAATTTCATAGTTGTGCTGGATTTTTCTTTGCTCACTCAGCTTTTCAAGTGCGGTTCTGCGAAGGAGATTAAGCTCTGAAAACGGCATTGTAACGCCGTTTTCAAGGGTTAAGGCTAAGTTTTCAAAAAGGTAGGGTGTACCCCCTGTTTTTAAAATCTGCTTTCTGCATTTTTCTTCATCAAGGGGTATCTTAATAGCTTTTTCACAGGGATTTTCACCCTTTACGGTAACGCTGTTAAATCCGTCTGTAACAGTCAGTACAGGCTCTTTGCCTATCTGAGCTACAAAATCTCCGTCAATTTTTACCCTGGGTTTTTCGTCCTTGTAGGACACACGAATATTTGAAAGCAATGCGTCAGTTGCTGAAATTACGTCCTCTTTTTGACGGTAGCCGAACATTTCGTATCCACGATTTCCTGTGTAATAACCGTCTGTAAAGCCTGTTCGTGAGAACACGGAGTTAAGATTTTTCTCGGTTTCCGCCGACACAGCTCCTGTATCACGAGCCTCTGCACAGGCACTTGTTGCTGCGGCAACGTACTCGGGACGTTTCATTCTGCCCTCAATTTTTGCTGAGGTTACGCCGATGCTCTCTAAATCCCTCAGGTGCTCAATGATGCTGTTATCCTTTAAGCTAAGGGCAAAGCCCTCTGTGTTATTCACCTGAAAAGGCAGGCGACAGGGCTGGGCACAACGTCCTCGATTTCCGCTTCGTGACCCTAAAACCGCACTGAAATAGCACTGTCCCGAAACGCTCATACACAATGCACCGTGTACAAAAACCTCAGTTTCTATGGGACAGCTTTCCACAACCTCTTTTATTTCATCCCGGCTCATTTCACGGGACAAAACCACTCTCTTAAATCCCATTTCCCACAACAGCTTGGCACCGCTTGGGGAATGAATACTCATCTGTGTTGAGCCGTGTAGAGGAAGCTTTGGCGCGATTTTTCTCGCCAATACAGCAACTCCCATATTCTGCACAATCAAGGCGTCAACCTGAGCCTTTGCTGCACAAATAATAGTTTCCTTTGACTTTTCAAGCTCTCTGTCGAAAATCACCGTGTTTAAGGTGAGATATACCAAAACTCCCCTTATATGGCAATAATCCACTGCTTTTTTAAGCTGTTCGTAATCAAAATTTTCTGCACTTGCACGTGCGGAAAAATCTTTTGCTCCTAAATAAATTGCGTCTGCACCACTACGCACAGCCGCAACTACCGAATCAAATCCACCGCAGGGGGATAATATTTCTATTTTATTCTTCATTTTCAAAAAGTGAAATTTGTCTTACAGGAGTGTATCCTTTATTTTCGATTTTCTCTGTTTTTTTTTCTAATGTCTGAGCTTTGTAGGGATTTTCGTGGGGGTGCTGATGTCTTTTTTTCTTTTGAGATTCAGCTTTTGGTGGCTGATTTTTCTGTGGATTTTCCTGCTGTATAGGTTTTTCTTCGATTTTTTCTACAGCATTTTCTACAGGTTTTTGTTCAGCCTTTGGCTCTGCTTTTGTCTTTAGCTGTTGTTCAAGCTCACTTACCTGTGCCTGTAGCTTCGCGATAGTATCATTTTTATACTTGATTTTTTCCTTTAAGTCCTTGATTTCCTTTGCGTGTTTATCGGCATTGTCAATAACTGCCTTTGCCTTGTCACTGATGCTTTTAATTCTCTGGGTTTCCTTGTTTTTATCGTCAGCATAATCTAAGGCGCACAGAATTGCACAGCTGCGGCTTTCCATTTTAGGATTTGCCTCTGAAATTTCATTAATTGTCCTTGAAACCTCTGACGCTAAATTCTGAACATACTCCTCGCTGTCCTCGCTAAGGAGAATAAACCTCTTTCCTGCAACAAAAACTGTATGTTTGTTCATAAAAACACCCCTTGAAAATCTGTAATTAAAGTTTGTTATTATTATAAAAAGTCTTGTAATCTGCTATGCTCCACTGTTCTCTCAGCTCTTCGCCCACAGGGATTGTACGAAACAGCAAGGTGCTTTCGGCATCACTTTCGCCCTCATCTACAGTGAGGATATACATACTGTCCTGATACCAAAAGCTGTTTTCTCTGCTGTCAAAGGTGTCAAGAAAAAGGTTGCTGAAAAACTCAACGCTGTCAGCATTATAGCCACCTGCTACAGCACTCATTATTCCGCACATAGTCAAAATATTTTTCTGTGTTTCTTCACTGCTTTCAAACTGTTCAACAGTTGTTCCGCAGCCTAAATTCATAATCTGCTGACTTTTGGTTTCTACCGTTGCAGTTAAAACAACTTGTCCGCTGTTGTAGTAATAGTAGTCATATTCTACTCCGCTTTCGTCAATGTTGCCTTCCTCAAGCACCATCCAATCAGTCATTGAAATGCCTAACTGCATACTGTTTTGAATGTCGCTGTTCATACTGTTAAACCTTGTTGTATATTCCCACAAGGTCATATCAAACCTAAGCTCCGTTAAGTTGTCCGACTCTACATAATTGTAGCTTTCGGCGGTGGGAAAAATTGAATCGTTTTCTGTAATTTCTGCTGTTTCTCCAACGCAGGAACAGGACAAAAGCACAACTAAAGCTAAATTTAACCCCAACAATAATTTTTTCATTATACTTCCTTTAAGAATTTTTTAATCTCCCGGTTAAGCCGAGCATAGGGTAAGCCTACCACATTATAATAGTCACCCTCAATACCCTTTACAAATAATCCTGCCTTGCCTTGAATACCGTAACCGCCTGCCTTGTCCTGCCACTGGTATTTTACAGAGCTTTCGGTTTCGGCAGTTAAGATATATTCCTGAATTTCGCTGTCTGTAAGAGGATAAAACTCCACAACGGTTTTCTCCGAAAAACTGTAAACCTTTTCCCTAAAGCACAAACAACAGCCGGTTATAACAAAATGCTTTCTGCCGCTTAACATTTTAAGCATATTAACAGCATCATTTTTATCCTTTGGTTTTCCCAGCATTTGACCGTCAACAATTACCCCTGTATCGCATCCGATAACAAGGCTGTCCGTATAATCTTTTGCAATAAATTTTGCTTTCTTTTGGGCAATAGCTTGGGGCAAAGCCTCAACATCTGTAATCCCGCTGATATTTTCGTCAATATCAGCAGGGATTACAGTAAAGCATGTAAAAATATTTTTCAAAAGCTCCTGACGGCGAGGAGATGCTGACGCAAGAATAATCTCCATTATTCCTCCGTACCCTCAACTTCCTCAACACCCTCCTCGGGGTTTTCGTCAACTGCTTCTAATTCTTCGGTTTCTCCGTCCTCGTGAGGTAAACGGGCAAAGGATACAATCTTGTTATCATCCTTAATCTTCATCAAGGTTACACCCTTGCTTGGACGGGCACAAATTCTGATATCCGACGCCTTAATACGGATAATAACGCCCTCGGCGCTGATTAAAATTATATCGTCATCCTGACTGATTACGCTGATGCCTGCAACGTCGCCGTATTTTGCAACGTGGTAGTTTGTAAGACCTTTACCGCCACGGCTCTGCATACGGTAATTATCAATACTGCTTACACGTCCGTAGCCTGTTTCGGATACTGTCAGAACATAGTCGTTGTCGCTGACAACGCTCATTCCCACAACGCTGTCGTTTTCCTTTAGGTTCAGGGCTTTTACACCCTTTGCCTGTCTGCCCATTGCTCTGACGTCATTTTCGTCAAAGCGAATAGCCATACCCTTTTTAGTTGCAACAAGCACCTGCTGATTGCCGTCGGTCATTCTAACCCAAGCAAGCTGGTCACCCTCGTTTAAGTCAAGGGCAATCAAACCGCCCTTACGGGCAGTATTATAAGCATTAAGCTCTATTCTCTTAATGATGCCGTACTTGGTAACCATAATCAAATATTTATCTTCCTCAAATTCCTTAACAGGAATCATAGAAGTAACCCTTTCGTCAGGGGCAATAGGCAGAACATTTGCAATATTCATACCCTTGCTTGTGCGGTTGCCCTCAGGAATCATATAGCACTTCAGTCTGTAAACCCTGCCCTTGTCAGTAAAGAACAGCACATAGCTGTGGGAATTACAAATGAACATTTCCGTTGCAATATCTTCCTCACGGGTGGACATTCCTTTAACTCCGCGACCTCCGCGATGTTGCAGGGAATACTCGGACTGTTCAATTCTCTTGATATATCCAAAACGGGTAAATGTAACAACACATTCTTCCTGTGGAATCAAATCCTCAATGTCAACCTCACCGCTGATATGGCAAATTTCAGTTCTTCGTGGATCTGCATATTTGTTTCTGATAGCGGTAGCTTCCTCTTTAATAATAGAAAGCTGTCTTTCTCTGCTTGCCAAAATTGCGTTATAATCGCTGATTTTACTCATTAATGACGCAATTTCGTCCTCAATTTTTGAACGCTCCATATTTGTCAGCTGACCTAAACGCATCTGCACAATAGCCTGAGCCTGTACCTCGTCTAAGTCAAAGCGTTCCATCAAGTTAACCTTTGCAGAAGCAGTATCCTTGCTGTTGCGGATAATAGTGATAACCTCGTCAATATTATCGTTGGCAATTTTTAAGCCCTCTAAAATATGGCATCTTTCCTGTGCCTTCTTTAAATCAAACTCTGTTCTGCGTTTAATAACATCAACCTGAAAATCTATGTAATGCTGTAAGCATTCCTTCAGAGTTAAAATTTTTGGCTCGCCGTTAACGATAGCAAGTAAAATTGCACCGAAAGTAGTCTGTAGCTGTGTATAGGAGAAAAGCTGGTTAAGAATAACCTGAGGAGCGGCATCTCTGCGGATGTCGATTTCAATGTGCATACCGTTTCTGTCGGAGTGGTCCTCAACATTTGTGATGCCTTCAATTCTCTTTTCCTTAACTAATTCGGCAATATGCTCGATTAATCTTGCTTTATTTACACTGTAAGGAAGCTCTGAAACTATGATTTTGTATCTGTTGTTTTTAGCCTCCACAATTTCTGTTTTTGCTCTGACAACGATTTTTCCTCGACCTGTGCTGTAAGCGGCACGAATACCGCTTCTGCCCATAATTATACCGCCGGTTGGAAAATCGGGACCGGGCATACATTCCATTAAGTCAGCAACCTCTGCATCGGGATTGTCTATCAACAGATTCATTGCGTCAATAACCTCGCCTAAATTGTGAGGCGGAATATTTGTAGCCATACCTACGGCTATACCGTTACTGCCGTTTACCAAAAGGTTAGGGAATCGGCTTGGTAGTACGGTAGGCTCTTCAAGTCTGTCATCAAAGTTAGGAGTAAAATCTACGGTTTTCTTGTCAATATCCGTAAGCATTTCCATAGAAATTTTACTCATACGAGCTTCGGTATATCTGTAAGCAGCAGGGGGGTCGCCGTCAACTGAACCAAAGTTACCGTGACCGTCAACCAGCATATATCTCATTGAGAAATCCTGTGCAAGTCTTACAAGTGCGTCATAAACAGACGCGTCACCGTGAGGGTGGTATGAACCCAGCACAGAACCTACTGTGTCGGCACATTTGTGGTATGGCTTGTTTGGCTCCAGTCCCTTTTCAAACATTGTATATAAAATTCTTCTGTGAACAGGCTTCAATCCGTCCCTTACGTCAGGCAAGGCACGGCTTACAATTACTGACATAGAGTAGTCAAGGAAGGACTGTCGCATTTCCTTTTCTATATCAACGTCTATAATTTTTCCGCTTGTTTCCATTATTTCGTTCTCGTTAGACATTTTTAAACACCTCTAATCACTTATTCGTCAAAGCACTTCTTTTAAACTGTTGAAAAGCTCGGGCATACGCTTTTTGATTGAGCAGGGCTTGAAGGTTTTGCTGTCAACAAATCCGTGTTCTGTTGTGCCGTAGCCCAATTCTGTTTCTGTGCCGTCGTCATTTATCTTGCTTACTTTGTAGCTGAATGACATATGGGCGTGCTTCAGCTCTATTGCCCAAGTGCGGACTATTACCTTGTCCTCGTACCTTGCAGGATAGTCAAAGTGACAGGTAAGGTTAATTAATGGCATCATTACTCCTGCTTCTTCCATTTTTGAATACTGATAGCCAAATAGTTTTATATAATCTGTTCTCCCTATTTCGTACCATACAGGATATTGTGAATGGTGTACAATGCCCATTCTGTCTGTTTCTGCATAGCGAACTGTTAAATATGATTTTGAATGCATAATGCCACCTGTTAAATATCTAAGTTTTGAACAAATCTTGCGTTTTGCTCGATAAATTCTCGTCTTGGTTCAACCTTGTCACCCATAAGGATTGTAAAGGTTTCGTCTGCTGTTTCTGCGTCAACCATTTCAACCTTCAGCATCAATCTTTTTTCGGGATTCATAGTAGTTTCCCAAAGCTGTTCTGCGTCCATCTCACCGAGACCTTTGTATCTCTGTACGTCGGTTTTACCCTCGATTGACTCTAAAATTCTGTCTCTTTCAATATCGGAGTAAGCGTATTTATGCTCCTTGCCCTTTGTAATTCTGTATAAAGGCGGTTGAGCGATATATACGTGTCCCTGTTCAATTAAAGGTCGCATAAAGCGGAAGAAGAAAGTAAGCAGAAGTGTACGGATATGCTGACCGTCAACGTCTGCATCCGCCATAATGATAACCTTGTCATATCTTAATTTTTCTATGTCAAATTCTTCACCGATGCCTGTGCCTAAAGCGGTGATAACAGGAGTCAGCTTTTCGTTTCCATAAACCTTGTCAAGTCTTGCCTTTTCAACATTCAGCATTTTACCCCACAAAGGAAGGATTGCCTGAATACGTCTGTCACGACCGCCCTTTGCAGAGCCTCCCGCAGAGTCACCCTCTACGATAAATATTTCTGTTTCACTGCTGTCCTTTGACTGGCAGTCTGCCAATTTACCCGGAAGCTGAGCAGACTCTAAGGCTGATTTACGTCTTACGCTTTCTCTTGCTTTTCTTGCAGCCTCTCTTGCCCTTGCTGACGCAAGAGCTTTGTCAAAAATTGCCCTTGCAACGGCAGGATTTTCTTCAAGGAAAACTGCAAGCTTATCGGAAAGAAGCTTATCTACCATTGTTCTGACTTCTGTGTTACCAAGCTTTGCTTTAGTCTGTCCCTCAAACTGAGCTTCCTTTAGCTTAACGCTGATAATAGCGGTAAGACCTTCTCTCACGTCCTCACCGGACAGGTTTTTGTCACTTTCCTTCAGCTTGTTGAATTTACGTGCGTAATCGTTCATTACTCTTGTTAATGCACGTTTAAAGCCTTCCTCGTGAGTACCGCCGTCAACTGTGTTGATATTATTTGCAAAGGACATCATCAGCTCGTTGTAGCTGTCGGTATATTGCATTGCCACTTCAACGGATATGGTATCCTCTGGATTTTTAGCGGCAAAATATATAACCTCGGGGTGAATAGGATCAACGTGTTTTTTCTTGTTGATATACTCAACGAAACTGCTGATACCGCCCTCGTAACAGAAATTCTTTTGTTTTACTTCCGCTTCTCTTTCGTCACGTAGCTCAATGTGAATACCTGCGTTTAGAAATGCCTGTTCTCTCAGTCTTTTTTCAAGCACTTCATACTCATAAACCTGAGTTTCCTTGAATATTTTAGGGTCTGCCTTAAAGCGAACCTCTGTACCTTTAACATTGGATTTTCCTATTTTTTCAAGGTCCGATACAATTTTACCTCTCTCATATCTCTGGAAGTAAATATCCTCGCCATCGCAAACCTTAACTTCAACCCACTCTGACAGGGCGTTTACAACAGAAGCACCAACACCGTGCAAACCGCCGGACACCTTGTATCCGCCGCCGCCGAACTTACCGCCTGCGTGAAGCACGGTAAATACTACAGTAACCGCAGGCAGTCCTGTTTTCTGGTTTACACCTACAGGGATACCACGTCCGTTATCCTTTACTCTGATAATATTATCCGGCTCTATTGCCACGTCAATTTTTGTACAGTAACCAGCCAAAGCCTCGTCGATGGAATTATCCACAATTTCATATACAAGGTGGTGCAAGCCTCGAGGGCCTGTTGAGCCTATGTACATACCCGGTCTTTTTCTTACTGCCTCAAGTCCCTCAAGAACCTGAATTTCGTCGGCACCGTATTCATTTTCAACCTTTGATACCTTTATTTCTTCATTTTCCAATTTCATAACCTCCAATAATTCACCTATTAATTATTTTCGCTGTTTTCTTTTCTCAATCTATTTTTTACAGAACGCTTAATTTTTCTGTTATTTTTTTCAATGCTTACTGTTTGATTTTCATTTTTTATTACTTGTCCTACAGGAACATATTTCACAAAAAAGGGTGAAATAAAAAGTCCTGTAACTACCGCAACAATGCTGAAAATAAACATAAAAGGCAGCGCTTTTATTATATCCCTGCAAAGATTTATAGCAATTATATTAATTGCAACCGTTATAACTGCAATTATCAGAAACAGTATTAAGTAACCGAATTTTTTAGATTTTCTGAATTTATTTTTACAGTTATAGCAGGTGCAGATTTTATTTTTATTTTTCATTACCTCATTGTAATAGTAAACTGTTTTACAATGAGGACATACAGGTAATTTAAACATATTACAACTTTCTGTTGGCTGTAAATTTTGAGCCGTCGGGACGTTTTTTCTTTGGCTGTTGAGGTCTGTCTATTTTTACATCTTCAACCGGCACACTTCCGGCCTTTGGAAATACTCTTGTATGACTTACCTTTTGCAAAGGCTCTTCTGAAGAAAAGTGAGCTTCGCTTACGTCCTCAATAATCGGAACATAGGGCTCTTTTTCAATGCTATCAATAAGGCTGTCAACCTTGTGTTCTACAGAATTGTTAGGCTCGCTGGGCATATTGTTTGCCTGATTTTTTCTTTGCTTGATAATATCAAATGCCTCACGGTTGAATTTATATTCAGCAGAAGAATTGCTTATTTCAACATTTCCCTTTGATTTATTCCTATTATCCTCAAGTACGCTTTTAATAGGTATAAAATCCACAAACAAGGGTGTTGTAAAGTAAAAACCGAACACAACTACAGCAACTATTATTATTCCAAATACATTATTGGCTAATCCCAAAAACATATTCCACATCAGCATAAATACCAAAATAACAAGACAAATAATTACAAATAAAGCAATCAGCCTTTTATCTATTTTAACCTTTGATCTTTTATTACAGCTTTTACACTCATATATTCCTTTATTTTTGCTGTTAAAAACCTTCCAGTAGGAGATTCTCCTACCGCAATAAGGACATTTTTTATTTTTCATTTTCATACATCCTTTTATAATTACGTTTTAATAAAGTCTGGGAAGAAATCTGACTTATATATACCCTGTAGTCTTCCTTTTCTCTGCAAAGTATAAAAGACTTAGGCAGTTCAAAGGAAACATTTATAACCTTTTTTTCTTTTTCACATTGAGATAAAAAATCTCTTGTATTTTTTGAAATCGTAGAAGTATCAAGGTCAAAAATACCTATAATATCATCAGTTCTTATTACTGTTTTTTCCCCTAAATGAAGATACATTACTCAATCCTGCCTTCATTTACATAAAAATATTTTCCCTTTTCAAGGAGCTTTTCATCAACAGTATCGCAACAGGTTATAAAAACCTGATAATCCTTTATTTTGTTAATTAAAAAATCCTGTCTTTTCTTATCAAGCTCAGAAAGCACGTCATCAAGCAAAACTACCGGATTTTCCCCTGTAAGCTCCTTCAACACCTTAGCTTCCGCTAATTTTAAAGAGAGCACGGCACTTCTCTGCTGTCCCTGAGAGGCGAAAATTTTTGCTTTTTTTCCGTTAATAGTTATCTCAATATCGTCACGGTGAGGACCTGCGTTTGTGCAACCGCTGTAAAAATCCTCTTTTCTTGTGGTTTTCAGTGCTTCATAGAATTTATCAATTATCTGTTTTTTACTGTCCTTTGAATTTATACCTGCTGTTGAAATGTAGGAAATATTAAGCTCCTCTGTTCCGTCGGAAATTCCCTTGTGATAATTTTTTGCATATTCTTTTAGCTTTTCAATATAGGAAAGTCGTCTTAAAATAATCTCCTCACCAACACTGCAAAGGGTATCGTCCCAAATATCAAGAGTGTTTTCAAGCTCCGGATTTCTGTTAATATCCTTTAACAGCGCATTTCTCTGGTTTAGAATTTGGTTGTACTTTGAAATAAGAACGGCATTTTGCAATTTTTCCCTGCAAATTGCGCTGTCAATAAATTTTCTTCTTACGGACGGACCTCTTTTTATAAGGCTTAAATCCTCAGGTGAAAAAATCACCGCTGTATATTTTTCTATTAACGCAGAGGAGGAAATTTTTTTCACACCGTTTATTGTGACTTCTCTTTTTGAATTTGCAAAAATAATTTCTGCTGTCTGTTCTCTTTCCTGTGAATAAAAATTAATACCAATCTTGGCAAAATCCTTGCCGAATTTTATAAACTCGCTGTCCTTTGCTCCTCTGAAGCTGTGTCCTCCGCAAAAAAGCCACAAGGCTTCAATAAGATTTGTTTTTCCCTGGGCATTGTTGCCGTAAATTATGTTGATATTTTCACAGGGCTCTATTGAATTATCCTCTAAATTTCTGTAGTTATTAAAATGCAGATTTAATACGTGCAAAATTTATTCCTCATTTATATTGACAAAACCTCAACTTCATTGTCACCCAGCCTTGCAACATCATTTGTACGCATTTTTTTACCGCGCATTGTACAAACCTCGCCGTTTACATAAACGTCGCCGTTTTGAATATAAAGCTTTGCCTGTCCGCCGGTTTCACACAGACCGCTGTATTTCAGCAGGTCCTGAAGCTTAATAAATTCTGTATCTATTTTTATTATTTTTTTATCCATTTGAGAGCCTCATAGGTACAACAAGGTTAATAAAGCTGTCGCCCTTTACAGGAGTAATAATCATAGGAGATAATCCACCGTTAATAATCATCTTAACCTCATCAGTATCTGTATTTCTGAGAGCGTCAAGAAGATATTTATTGTTAAAGCCGATTTCTACATTATCGCCGATAACAGGAACACGAATGGTATCATTAGCTTTACCTACTGCGGAAATGCAGGAAAATTTAATCTCGTCGTTTTCAAATACACATCTTACGGGAGTTTTTATCTTGTCGCTGTTCAGAAGTGACATTCTTTCAACTGCACTTACTATTTTTCTTGTATTAACAACAACCTCTGTTTTGCTCTCCTTTGGAATAGTTGACTTGTAATCAAGGAAAGTACCCTCAATAAGTCTTGAAATAACAGAGTAGTTGTTAATTTTAAACATTATATGACGCTGGCCAATGCTGATAATAACCTTTTCCTCTCCGTCGGTAATCAGCTTTAAAACTTCCTGCTGAGTTTTTCCCGGAACTACAAAGTGAGTATTAACATCACTGTCAACCTCTTCTTTTCTTATTGCCATTCTGTAGCCGTCAACTGCAACTATTTTTAAAACCTTATCCTCAATTTCAAAAAGTGAACCTGTGTAAATTGGTTTTTCTTTATTGTCTGAAATTGCGTAAACTGTCTGCTTTATCATATCTCTTATAAGCGCTCCGTCAATTTCAATATTGTCGGTTTCTTCAAAAGTAGGAAGGTCGGGATATTCAACAGAGGACATTCCCACAATCTGATACTCAGCCTGTCCGCTGGTGATATAAGTAATCATTCTGTCATCTGTTTCAATGCAAACTATTTCTTCAGGAAGCTTTCTTACAATTTCAGAGAAAAGTTTTGCACTTACAACAATTTCGCCCTGTTGCTGAATAGTTGCCTCTATGTTTGTAGTCATTCCTATTTCCAGATCGTAACCAGACACGGAAATATTCTCGCCGTATGCTTTTATTAATATACCCTCAAGAGCAGGAATAGAAGACTTAGTAGAAACAGCTCTTGAAACATTTAAAACTGCCTCTGCAAGGTCAGTTCTTAAAACGCTGATTTTCATAAATTTTCACCTCGTTAAAATTTTTTGCAGTAAATAAATAATATATATAAATTATACGATAAATTAAAAAGTGAAAAAAATGAGGAAAAAGAGATTATTAATAAAATAACAATAAAAGGCTTAATTGAAAAATTAGATGATAAATCAAAAAAAATTATTATGTTGAGGTATTTTAGAGGAAAAACTCAAACACAAGTAGCAGAGCTAATGGGTGTAACGCAAGTTCAAATATCAAGGCTAGAAAAAAAGATTTTAAGCAATATGAAATGTGAGTTGATTTGATGAAAAAAGTTTTTCTATATATTATTGTTATTATGATATTGATGTTTTTATTACCAATTGTTTTTACATCA
>CAMFQG010000010.1 GCA_945980035.1 uncultured Clostridia bacterium | reverse complement strand
GTGTAATACTGTGGGTTAATATATTTATCTATTATCTAAAATTGACATAAAGTTAAAAAAATAGTAAAATAAATGATACTCTGAATTTTGGAGGTGCTTATGAATACTGCTGTAATTCTTGCAGGTGGTGTTGGTTCACGTATGGGTGTTGATAAACCCAAACAATACCTTCTGGTAAAAGATAAACCGATTATTGCATATTGTCTTGAGATTTTTCAAAATCATAAAAATGTAGATAATATTGTAGTAGTTGTAAGTGATGAGTGGAAAAGCTATGTTCAGGAGTGTGCCGAAAAATACGGCGTAACTAAAATTTGCGGTTATGCTCCTGCCGGCAGAACACGTCAACACTCCATATATAATGGATTAAAATGTATTGAAGCAAATTCAGAGAAAACAAAGGTTTGTATCATTCACGACGCAGCTCGTCCTTTGGTATCCGATAAAATCATTGATGATTGCATTGTCGGAGCTATTGAAGATGACGGCGCTATGCCTGTTATTTCTGTTAAAGATACTATTTACCAAAGCTCTGACGGTAAGACTATTGGCAGTCTGTTAAAGCGTTCTGAATTATTTGCAGGACAGGCTCCGGAAAGCTTTGATTTTAGAAAATACTTAGATATACACAATAGTGTTACTGATGAGGAAATTGCTAATACTGCCGGCAGCAGCGAAATTGCATATAGACATAATATGAAAATCAGACTTGTTGAAGGCAGTGAAAGAAATTTCAAAATAACAACAATCGAAGATTTGGAAACCTTTGAAACTATTATCAATAACTGACATACGGAGGATTTATTATGGAAATGATGAAGGCTCGTGTATTACATGGAGTAAATGATTTAAGATATCAGGATTATCCTGTTCCTACATTAAAGGAAGATGAAGTATTGCTAAAGGTTAAGGCATGCGGTATTTGCGGTTCTGATATTCCAAGAATATTTGTTAACGGAACTTACCATTTTCCCACGATTCCGGGACACGAATTTGCAGGTGAAGTTGTAGCTGCTGCAAGCAAGGAAAATCAGCATCTTGTGGGTATGCATGCTGCTGTATTTCCGCTTATCCCTTGCAAAAAATGTAACAGCTGTAATAAAGGTGTATATGAAACCTGTAAAAGTTATGATTATCTCGGTTCACGTTCTGACGGTGCTTTTGCTGAGTATGTAAGAGTCCCTGTTTGGAATCTTGTTCCTATTGCCGATAATCTTCCTTTTGAGGAGGCTGCAATGGCTGAGCCTGTTGCTGTAGCATTACACGCATTAAGACGTGCACAAATTGAAATAGGCGATACTGTAGTAATTTATGGTCCCGGTACAATCGGTATGCTTATCGCACAGTGGGCGAGAGCTTGGGGTGCAAAAAAGGTATTGCTGGTTGGTACTGATTTGAATAACTATGAATTTATTGAGGAGCTGGGATTTAAGGATTATTTCAATGCTTCTCACGGCGATCCTATTCAGTGGGTTTTGGAACAAACTAACGGCAATGGTGCAGATATTGCTATTGAGGCTGTCGGTATCGCTACAACTGCTTGTAACTGTCTTGACAGTGTTGCTTCGGGCGGTAAGGTTATTTTTGTAGGAAATCCTCACGGTGACTTTACTTTCCCGCAGAATACCTATTGGCAAATTTTAAGAAAACAGCTATCAATTTACGGTACTTGGAATTCAAGCT
Organism: uncultured Clostridia bacterium; assembly: GCA_945980035.1. Lineage (GTDB taxonomy): Bacteria > Bacillota > Clostridia > Oscillospirales > Acutalibacteraceae > Ruminococcoides. Next base: position 23,459 of record CAMFQG010000010.1, on the reverse strand, counting down.
ATAACAACACACCAAAGAGTGATTGGAGCATTGTTGTTGACGCTATGGCAGCAGGTACTATTAAGGTAAAGCCTTTAATTACTCATAGATATACCCTCGAAACTATGGATGAGGGATTAAATATTATGAAAGAAAATAAAGAGTTTTACAGCAAAATTATGGTAATTAATGATTAATTGAGGTTATTATGGGTGGTATTTTATCTCCGTCAGTAATGTGTGCTGATTTGTTAAACCTTTACTCAGAAATTGAAAAATTAGATTCACTTGGTGTTGAATTTTTGCATATTGACTTTATGGACAATAAATTTGTTCCTAATATCACATTTGATACAAATATGGTCAAAAGCTTCAAAAGACCTATGAAAAATATCCGTAGAGATATTCACATTATGGCTTTTGAGCCACAGAACTATTTTGATAAAATGGAGATAGGACAGGGGGATTTTGTATCTGTTCACTATGAAGCTTGCGAAAATCCTCACGAAGTTCTTGCCGAAATCAGAAATAGGGGAGCGTCACCCTCAATCGCTATAAGTCCTGACACTCCTGTTGAAACAGTATGCGATTTTCTTGATGAGGTTGACGGAGTGTTGCTTATGACTGTTTATCCCGGGTTTGCGGGACAACCTATGGCGCCAAACAGTATGGAAAGACTTTCTAAGCTTAAACAAATCATAGTTGACAGCGGTAAAGATATAATCCTTGAGGTTGACGGTCACGTAAGTTGGGATCACTGTCAGGAAATGAGAGCTCGAGGTGCGGATATGTTTGTGGCAGGTTCATCCTCTGTTTACGGAAAAGATTATCCCATTGATGAAGCTGTAAAGAAATTTTATCAATTAGTTAAGTAATATTGCGGAGGGTTTATATTGCAATATAAATTAAATATTAATTACATTGACGTTAAAAAAAAGGAAATGACCATAAGTATAAACGGTGAATTTATAGATAAAGCTATTAATTCCCGTTTTCTATCCACTCCAAAGGTTATTTTGTATTTTGAAAATGAGCACGAAGACAGAAGAATACCTTTGGTAATAAAGATGGAAAATATTACCTATATTAGTGGTAAATGTATGTTTTCCGGTGTATATAGTTATAGATTAGATTGCCTTTTCTGGAAGAAAAAAAGTAAAAATTCACCTTTTGATTTTTATATTAATTTAAGCTTTGCTGACTTTTATGAAGAAAAAGTAAAAATTGATATAATGCCAAATGACTTTGCACAGGATAAGAAGTATTATGTTTTTGAAGACTGCGGAAATCATTTTCATATTACTTCAAAGCTTGAGAAGATTAAAAGAGAAGCAAGGTTTTCGTCAATTACCAAAAGTGTTGATACATTGTTGAAATATATTTGCATTGTACTTGCGTTGCCGCTTATTCCTACATTTGTCATTGAGGGTTTGTTGACCTTTACAGGTTTTACCTCAATGCCTAAAAAGATTGAATCTGAAAATAAGCTTGCTCGTCTGTTTTCATATGTTTTGTATAGGCTTTCTGCTGTATCCAGAGAAAGCATTACTATGGATAAGCTTAAAAGAACTTCAATTCGTATGAAGTATAAGCTGAAAAAACATAAGAAAGTACAGCCTAATAAGATTACTTTCTATTCTACAAGACGTGAGGAAATTTCCGGTAACTTTGAGTTTGTTTATGATAAGCTTAAAAATGACAAAAATTTAGATATCAATTTTCTGTTTAACACTAAATCCTTCAGATATATGACAAAAAAGGATATTAAAGATTTTACTGAGGCTTGCGCAACAAGTAAAGTAATTATTCTTGATGAGTACACTCCGCAAATTCACTTGCTTGATTTAAAGCCGGAAACTAAGGTTATTCAGCTTTGGCACGCCTGTGGTGCTTTCAAGACTTTTGGTTTTACTCGTATAGGAAAGCCAAAGGGTTCTCCACAGCCTACAAGAAATCACAGATCTTATGACTATGTTACTGTAAGCTCTGAATATTGCAAAAAGTGCCATTCCGAAGGCTTTGGTATTGCTACAGAGAATGTTGTACCAACGGGTATTGCACGTACTGATATTTTCTTTGATGAGGAATACAAGAACAACTTTAGAAAGTCATTCTTTGAAAAATATCCAAACTTTAAAAATAAAAAGATTATTCTGTTTGCACCTACTTTCAGAGGAAACCTAAAGGCTGATGCAAATTATCCTATGGAATTGTTTGATATTAATGAGGTTTGCGATACTTTAGGCGATGATTATGCTATTATTATTAAGCATCATCCTTTCATTTTGGAAAAGCATCCGATTCCCGCTGAACATAGGGACAGAGTAATAGATTTGTCCGATAATACAGAAATCAACGATTTACTGTTTGTAAGCGATTTGGTTATCACTGATTATTCATCCCTTGTTTTTGAATCTTCTTTACTTGATATTCCAATGCTGTTTTATGCTTACGATCTACAATCATATATTAAGTCCAGAGATTTTTACTTTGATTTTAAATTATATATACCGGGAAAAATCTGTACTTCTTTATATACTCTCTTAGAGGCAATTAAGAACGAGGATTTTGAAACAGAGAAAATCGAAAAATTCAGAAATATGTTTTTCGATGATCTTGACGGTAATTCTTCACAGAGAATTGCTGACTTAATATATAAATGTATTGAACAGTAAAAAAATACTTGACAAATTCATATTAGTGTTATATAATCATACGGTAAAATAAAGCAAGGCAGAAATGCTTTCACCTGTAGGGTGTCGTCTGTACGGGTCAATACTTATTAATTGTTAATTTATTTAGTATTGCTATGCGGACGGATATTCTGTCCGCATTTTATTTTTTATATTTTATTGGAGGTGCTTTGTTATCAGTAAGCAGGACATTCAAATCAATGAAGAAATTCGTGATGATGAATTACGTCTAATCGGTCCTAAAGGTGATCAGCTGGGTATTATGTCTGCAAGCGCTGCTCTTGAATTAGCAGCAAGAGAGGATCTTGATTTAGTTAAGATTGCTCCACAGGCTAAACCACCTGTTTGTAAAATTATGGACTACGGCAAGTACAAGTTTGAACAAGCAAAAAGGGAAAAAGAAGCAAGGAAAAATCAACACACTATCGATACAAAGGAAATAAGACTTTCTCTTAACATCGATACTCACGATTTTAACACTAAGGTTAATAACGCTGTTAAGTTTATTAAGCACGGTGATAAGGTCAAGGTTTCAATCAGATTCAGAGGTCGTGAAATGGGACATTCGGAATTTGGTTATGATTTGATGCAACGCTTCGCAGAAGCTTGTCAGGAATTTGCTACTGTCGCTAAACCTGCAAAGCTTGAAGGCCGTAATATGCTTATGTTTCTTGCACCAAAATCAAATAAGTAATTAATGCTAAGGAGGATATAAACTATGCCAAAAATTAAAACACACAGCGGTGCTAAAAAACGCTTTAAACTATCAAAAAATGGTAAAGTAATTCGCGCACATGCTAACAAATCACACATTCTTAACAAGAAAACAAGAAAACGTAAAAGAGGTTTACGTCAGACAGCTTGTGCTGATAAGACAAACGTGGCTCAGGTTAAGCGTTTAATTCCTTACAAATAATTTTAACAAATTTCTAAATCACGGAGGTAATATATTATGGCACGAGTAAAAGGTGCGATGGCTACTCGCAAGAGAAGAAAAAAAGTATTAAAGCTTGCTAAAGGTTATTTCGGTTCCAAGTCCAGACATTTCAAAATGGCTAAACAGGCTGTAATGAAGTCCGGTAACTATGCATATATTGGACGTAAGCAGAAAAAGAGAGATTTCCGTCGTCTATGGATTACACGTATCTCAGCTGCTGCTAAAGCTAACGGAATGAACTATTCTACATTTATGAACGGTCTAAAAAAAGCCGGTGTAGCTCTTAACCGTAAGATGCTTGCAGAAATCGCAGTTTCTGATCCTGCTGCTTTTACAGCTCTTGTTGAACAGGCAAAGGCTGCTAAATAATTATAATGTAAAATGCGTTTGGGTTTCCCAAGCGCTTTTGCTATTTATTATGGTGATGTTATGGTTGAAATCACAAGTAAAGATAATTTACTGATTAAAAAAATATTAAAACTAAATTCAAGTGCTAAACAACGTAAAAAACTTGGTATGTTTGTTGTTGAAGGACTGAGAATATCTTTGGATGCAATGTTGTCAAACTGTCAGATTGACGCACTGTTGCTAACTGAAAAAGCTATAAGTAAATATTCTGAAAAGCTTGAAAAATTGATTGAGTATTCATCTGTCACATATATTGTAAAAGAATCTATTTTTAATTCTATTTCAGAAACTGAAACCCCTCAAGGTGTTCTTTGCGTAATAAAAGCCCTTGACAAAAAGTCTCTATTTGATACAATAAAAGATAATGGTAAATTTTTGGCTCTTGACGGAATACAGGATCCATCCAATTTAGGAACTATATTAAGAACAGCGGAAGCCGTTGGAATTAACGGTGTGATTTTATCAAAGGATTGCTGTGATATATATTCTCCTAAGGTTGTCAGAGGCAGTATGGGCGCAATATTCAGATTGCCTTATTTTACTGTTGATACAATTTGCGACTTTTTGCTTGATAACAAGAATATAGAGTCTTTTGCATCTGTTGTTGACTGTAATGCTGAAAAAATTTCTAACATAGATTTTCCGAAGTCTTGCGTAGTTGTGGTAGGCAACGAAGGTAACGGAGTAAAACAGGAAACTATTGATACCTGTAATCAAAAATTTACTATTCCTATGTTAGGCAGAGCGGAGTCGCTGAACGCCTCTGTAGCTGCAAGTATTATTATGTGGGAAATGATGAAATGAAAAATATCAAATATTGGATTTGGTTTACGCAGGCTATTGGTTATTGCACCTGTAGCGCTAAACAAATTACAAGTTTGTATGATAGTATTGAGGAATTTTACTTGGGCGGAGAGCGTGAGTGGCGTTTGTCCGGGTTATTTAGCAATACTGAGATTGAGAAGTTTTGCAAAACCGACCTTAGTGTTGCTGATGAAATAATAGCTAAATGTAATCAGCTTGGATATGATATGATTACTTTAGATGATAGTTATTATCCTCAATGTTTAAAAGATATAGATGATCCGCCTGCAGTTTTATACATATCGGGTATGCTGCCTGATATTGATAACCGTTTATCTATTGCGGTTATAGGAACTCGCAGAGCGTCACATTACGGCACTTCAAGCTCCTATCAGTTTGCATACAACCTTGCGTCAGTAGGTGTTACTATTGTCAGCGGAGGTGCTTTAGGTATTGATTGTGCTTCTCATCGCGGAGCACTTGCGGCTGACGGTGTTACTATATGCGTATTAGGTTGCGGCATTAACTATAATTACCTAATGGAAAATGCTAAAATGCGAAGTGATATTACATTTAAGGGTGCAGTTATTTCCGAATATCCACCGGATTGTGAGCCACGTCCATTTCATTTTCCGCAGAGAAACAGAATTATATCGGCCTTGTCAGACGGTATTTTGCTAATTGAATCAGGTGAAAAAAGTGGTTCGCTTATTACTGTCAATTTAGGCCTGGAGCAGGATATTAACAAGAAAATATTTGCTCTCGCAGGTACTAATGACCCACGTTTCAGCGGTTCAAATGAACTAATAAAAGAGAATGTAGCTTCTTTAGTTACTGATTATACGGATATACTAAATTCATACAGCGACTTATATGCTACAACCGAAATATTGCCCTCAGCTTTACCTGACGGCGAAATTATAGATGTTATTCCAGTTAAAGGAAGTGCACCTAAAAAGATAAATAATTATGATGTAAATAATCTTTCTGAAGTTCCTGTTCATAATCATAATGTAGAATTAAGTAATGACGAAAGCACAGTTTATTATGCAATAAATTCAGAGCCTGTTCATATAGATAAAATATCAGAAATAACGAATATGCCTGTATCAAAGTTGCTGGCTGTATTAACTATGCTTGAAATTAAAGGCTTAATTATGTGTGTTCAGGGTAGAAGTTATAAATTGAAATAAATTTGGAGGAAACGATGTCTAATCTTGTAATTGTTGAGTCGCCTGCAAAGGCAAAGACAATAAAAAAATACTTGGGAAGCGGTTACGATGTTGTAGCTTCAATGGGCCATGTACGTGACCTTCCAAAGGCAAGACTGAGTGTTGATGTAAAAAATAATTATGAACCTAAATATGCAATAATTAAAGGAAAAGAATCACTTGTAAAAGATTTAAAAAAGTTAGCCGACGGTTCGGAAAAAGTGTATCTTGCTACTGACCCTGACCGTGAGGGAGAAGCAATTTCCTGGCATCTTGCATATCTTTTAGATCTTGATATTAACGAAAACAACCGTGTTGAATTTAATGAAATCACTAAAAAGGGCGTTAGCAGTGGTATGGAGTCTCCACGATCTATAAATATTGACTTAGTAAATGCACAGCAGGCAAGGCGTGTTCTTGACAGACTTGTGGGTTACAAGTTAAGTCCCTTTGTATCACAGAAAATCAGACGCGGAATGTCTGCAGGTCGTGTCCAATCGGTTGCAGTACGTATAATAGTAGATAGAGAAAATGAAATAAGAAAGTTTAACCCGGAGGAATATTGGACTGTTGACGCAAAGTTCATTCCTAAGGGTTCAAGAAAATCTTTTACTGCTTCACTATACCTTGGAAAAGAAAAAATTAAAAATGAAGATGAAGCACAAAAAATATTAAATAATTTGGAGGGTGCTGATTTTACTGTTACTAAGGTTAAGCACGGAACTCGCAAAAAAAGTCCTGCTCCGCCTTTTATTACTTCAACCTTACAGCAGGAGGCTTCCCGTAAGCTTGGTTTTCAGTCACGCAGAACTATGAAAGTAGCACAGGAATTATACGAGGGTATCGATATTGATTCTATGGGAGCTACCGGTTTGATTACTTATATGAGAACCGACTCTTTGCGTGTATCATCTCAGGCTATTGCTGAGGCTTCTAATTATATAGAAAGTAACTTTGGTGAAAAGTATCTGCCTGCTAAAGCTCGTGTGTATAAATCACGTTCTAATGCTCAGGACGGTCATGAAGCTATCAGACCGTCTATGCCGTCATTAGAGCCTGACAAGATAAAATCAAGCCTTACAAGCGACCAATACAAGCTTTACAGCTTAATTTGGAAGCGATTTATTTCATCACAGATGGCTGACTGCCTGCAAAAGACTACCCAAGCTGATATTGAGGCTAACGGATATGTTTTCAAAGCAAGCGGATACCATGTTGACTTTGACGGCTTTACTGTGCTTTACACAGAAAGTAATGATGTAGCTGAAACAAAGAAAACAGAGCTGCCTCCGTTGGAAAACGGTATGGCTGTTCGAGCTAAAGAAATATTACCAAATCAGCATTTCACTCAACCACCGGCTCGTTATACAGAGGCATCTTTGATTAAAGCTCTTGAGGAACACGGAATCGGCAGACCGTCAACATATGCTGCAACGATTTCTACCATAACCGGTAGGGAATATGTAAAACGTGAAGCAAAAGCATTAGTTCCTACAGAATTAGGCGAAGCAATGGTTAATCTGATGAAAGAGCGTTTTCCGAAAATTGTTAATGTAAAATTTACTGCACAAATGGAAAATGAGCTTGATACAGTTGAAAAAGGTCAGGTACAGTGGGTAGAGTTAATTGACGAGTTCTATCAGGATTTTGAAAAGACGCTGAAAAAAGCAAAAACAGAAATGGACGGCGTTAAAATCAAGCTTGAAGAAGATCAAACCGATATTATCTGCGAAAACTGCGGAAGAAATATGGTAATCAAGGTTGGTCGCTTTGGTAAGTTTATAGCTTGTCCCGGTTATCCTGAATGTAAGAATATTAAAAAGTATGTTCAAAAAATCGGCGTACCTTGTCCTAAATGTAACGGTGATGTGATTATCAAGACAACAAAGAAGAAACGAACTTTCTACGGTTGCAGTAATTATCCAAATTGTGACTTTGTGTCTTGGAATGAGCCTGTTAATGAAAAATGTCCGCAATGCGGTAACATTCTTTATAAAAAAGCAGGTAAAAAAGGTACAATTTATTGTGCTCAGGAAGGCTGTGGTTATGAGAAACCGCAGGTCAAAGAATAAATATGTATATTAATGTAATCGGTGCAGGTCTTGCCGGTTGTGAGGCGGCTTATCAAATCGCTAAGCGAAAGATAAATGTTAAGCTATATGATATGAAGCCAAAGAAAAAAAGCCCTGCCCATAAATCCAATAATTTTGCAGAGCTTGTTTGCTCAAATTCTTTAAAAGCTGAACGAGTTTGCTCGGCAGCAGGACTTTTGAAAGAAGAAATGAGATTTTTTGACTCATTACTTTTAAAGTGTGCCGATAAGGCGAAAGTCCCTGCCGGCGGAGCGTTAGCTGTTGACAGAGATATTTTCTCAAAGCTTGTAACAGATGAAATTAATAACAATGAATTTATTGAAGTTGTTAATGAAGAGGTTACAAAAATACCTGATGACGCAATTACAATTATTGCAACAGGACCATTGACTTCTGATAAGTTAAGTGAGGATATTGCGAATACCTTTGGTAATTCCCTTCATTTCTTTGATGCTGCAGCACCTATTGTTACTCTTGAAAGTATCGATATGGAGTGTGCCTTTTATGAATCACGTTACGGAAAAGGTGACGGTGATGATTATCTGAACTGTCCTATGAATAAAGAAGAATACGAAGTATTTTATGATGCACTGATTAATGCTCAGCGAGCACCTCTGCACGACTTTGATGTAATGGATCCAAAGGTGTACGAGGGTTGTATGCCAATAGAAGTGATGGCACAAAGAGGCAAGGATACAATTCGTTTTGGACCTATGAAACCCGTTGGATTAACTGATCCAAGAACAGGACATAGACCTTGGGCGGTGTTACAGCTAAGAAAAGAAAATGTAAGCGGTACTATGCTTAATCTGGTGGGATTTCAAACTAATTTGAAATTCCCTGAGCAGGAGAGAGTGTTCAGACTTATTCCTGCACTTTATAATGCTGAATTTATACGTTACGGTGTTATGCACAGGAACACTTTTCTCAATAGTCCTGAAATTCTCAGAAATGATTTTAGTGTTAAGAATAGTCCAAATCTGTTTTTTGCAGGTCAAATAACAGGCGTTGAAGGTTATATGGAATCTGCTTCATCCGGTATTATTGCAGGAATTAATGCAGCAAACAAATTAAACAATAAGCCCTCTGTTTCTTTGCCTGAAACAACTATGATGGGTTCTTTATCAAAATATATCAGTGATAGCTATGTAAAGAATTTTCAGCCTATGGGGGCTAATTTCGGTATTTTACCTGAGCTTGAAAACAGGCCGAGAGATAAAAAAGCAAGAGGACAGGCATATGCCGACAGGTCACTTTCAGACTTAAATACTAATAAAAGCGAGGTATTATTTTGAAGATTATAATTGATGCTATGGGCGGAGATAATGCTCCCTTAGAAATAATAAAAGGTACTTATGAAGCTAAACAGGAATTTGGCGGAGACTATATTCTTGTTGGTAAAGAAGATGTTATAAGAGATGTAGCTAAAAACAATAACATTGATTTAACTGACTTTGAAATTGTAAATGCTACTGAAGTTATCACTATGGATGATGATGCTGACTCTGTACTGAAAAAGAAACCTGACAGCTCAATGGCGGTAGCATTAAAGTTACTTGCCGACGGTAGAGGAGACGGCTTTGTAAGTGCAGGCAACAGCGGTGCAATCTGTGTAGGCGGTACATTGTTAGTTCGCAGAATTAAAGGAATCAAAAGACCTGCTTTTTCTCCTGTATTACCTCATTTCAACGGCGGTTGTTTTATGCTTATGGACAGCGGTGCAAACCTTGAAACTCGTCCTGAAATGTTATTGCAGTACGCATTAATGGCTTCTGCCTATATGGAAAAGGTTATGAAAATCAAAAATCCTCGTGTCGGTCTTGCAAATGTTGGTACAGAGGAGCACAAGGGTACTGAGCTGCAACACAAAGCTTATGAATTGCTGAAAAATGCTGATATTAATTTTATAGGCAATGTTGAGGGACGTGACCTACCCTTTGGAGTATGTGACGTAATTGTATGTGACGGTTTTACAGGCAATTTTATTCTTAAAACCTATGAGGGTGTTGCAAAGGCTCTTATGAAAAAGGTTAAGGAATTGTTTTCAAACAGTTTAAAAGGTAAAGTTGCTGCTGCTTTTGTAATGAAAGACCTTAAAAAGATGGCTAAGGAGTTAGACTATAACGAGTATGGCGGGGCACCGATTATGGGCACTTGCAAACCTGTATTTAAGGCTCACGGCAGCGCTAAAGCTAAAACCATGAAAAATGCTATCAGACTTACAAAGGAATATATTGAAGCTAATGTTATTGATGAAATTGCTGAATCAATTAAATAAGAGGGCATATGAAAGAATTTGAGAAAGTTATAGGTTATCAATTCAAAAACAAAACACTTTTAAAAGAAGCTTTAACACATTCTTCTTATGCTAACGAGCATAGGGACAAAGGAATTAAGTGTAACGAAAGACTTGAATTTTTAGGAGATGCTGTATTATCTATCGTTGTAGCTGAGTATATTTTTGCTAATTGTCCTGATTTGCCTGAGGGTGAGCTGACTAAACTTCGTTCAGCTTTAGTATGCGAAAAAGCTTTATTCAAGTTTGGAAAGCAAATTAATTTAGGAGATTATTTACTTCTTAGCAGAGGTGAAAAAAACGGCGGTGGATATAACAGACCGTCAATCGTTTCTGATGCTTTTGAGGCAGTGATAGCCGCAATTTATCTTGACGGCGGAATTGAACCTGCAAAAAGGCATATCCTAAGCTTTGTAATTCCTGAAATAAAATCACAAAGCAAAAAACCTGTTAAAGATTATAAAACAACTTTACAGGAGATTGTCCAGCAAAATCCGGGAGAAGTTTTGGAATACCATATGGTTTCCGAAAGCGGTCCGGACCACGATAAGCATTTTGTATTTGAAGTACATTTAAACAGCAATGTAATCGGCAAAGGCGGAGGAAGAAGCAAAAAAGAGGCAGAACAGAACGCTGCAAGAGAAGCTTTGGAGTTGATGGGATATTAAACATTACAATATTTCTATTTTCATCCCACATAACGGCTGTCCTCACCAATGCTCTTTTTGTAATCAAAGAGAAATTACAGGGCAAACATATCAGCCTAATGGTGCTGACGTAAAAAATGTTATTGAAAATGCAATAAATAATTTAGGTAATGAAACTGTTAACGCAGAAATTGCTTTTTTCGGAGGCAGCTTTACAGCTATTGACAGAAAATATATGATAAGTCTTCTTGATGCAACTAAACCGTATATCGACAGATTTTACGGCATACGGTTATCAACAAGACCTGATTATATAGACAAAGAAGTATTGGAAATATTAAAGTTTTATAAGGTGACTACCATTGAGCTTGGTGCTCAATCTATGGACGATAATGTGCTTATATTGAACAATAGAGGCCATTTGTCAAAAGATATTGTTAACGCATCAAAACTTATTAAGGAATTCGGTTTTAATTTGGGACTGCAAATGATGACTGGACTTTACGGTTCAAGTACGGATTCCGATATTTCTACAGCTAAAAAGTTTATTGAGCTTAAGCCTAATTGTGTTCGTATTTATCCAACAGTTGTTGTAAAAAATACAGAACTTGAAAAATTATATAAACAAGGTATATTTTCGCCTTCTAATTTAGAGGAATCTATAGAATTGTGTTCAAATTTACTTTGTCTGTTTTTGGATAATAATATTGACGTAATCAGACTTGGACTTCACTATAGCGACAGTTTAGTTGAAAGTATGGTATATGACAATTATCATCCTGCATTTAAGGAATTGTGTGAAAGTAGAATTTTATTAAACAATGCAATTAAACTTCTCGATAATTTACATAGTAAGAATATAGTTGCATATGTAAACAAAAAATCTATGTCTAAATTTATGGGACAGCACAAGTCTAATATTGTTAAGCTTAATGAATTAGGTTATAATGTAAACGTAAAAACTGACGATTCGTTAAAAAAGTATGAAATAATTATAAAGGAGCAGAGGTAATATGTTATTAAAATCTCTTGAACTTCAGGGATTTAAAACTTTCCCGGATAAAACTAAATTATCTTTTGATACCGGTATGACCTCTGTTGTAGGTCCCAACGGTTCAGGAAAAAGTAATATAAGTGACGCTATCAGGTGGGTGTTAGGTGAACAGTCACCTAAGAGCCTGCGTTGCTCAAAAATGGAAGACGTTGTATTCAACGGCACTGACGACAGAAAACCATTGGGTTATGCTGAGGTTACATTGAATATAGATAATTCTGATAGATTTTTGCAATATGACGGCAATGATGTAGCTGTTACAAGAAGATATTACAGAAGCGGTGAAAGTGAATATCTCATAAACGGTACTCAGGTAAGACTTCGTGACGTAAATGAATTATTTATGGATACAGGCTTAGGTCGAGACGGATATTCTATGATAGGTCAAGGTAAGATTGACAGCATTGTTGCGTCTAAAAGCGAGGATAGACGTGAAATTTTTGAGGAAGCCGCCGGTATCTCACGCTACAGATATAAAAAGATTGAGGCTGAAAGAAAGCTAAAACACACTGAGGACAACCTTTTAAGACTAAAGGATATAGTTCAGGAGCTTGAGGACAGAGTAGGTCCTTTAAAATCTCAGTCACAAAAAGCTGAGAAATTTTTGGAGTATTCCGCCGAAAAGAAGGATATTGAAATTTCTCTGTGGGTAAATACTCTTGATAACAGTCAGCGTGTGTTAAAAGAGCAAGAGGATAAAATTGAAATATCACGATTGCAACACCAGGAAGCTGATAAAGCACTGCTGGATATACAGAACGAAACAGAGGAAATTTATTTAAAAAATGTTAAATATTCTTCCGACATAGATGAGATAAGAAATAGTATAAATGATTTAATTGCAGAAATCAGTTCAAAAAAATCCTCTGTATCTGTTGCTGAAAACGATATTATTCATAATGAGGATAATATCAAAAGGCTTGAGGATGAAATTAAGCAAGTGGATTTAGATGCTGCTGACTCAATAAATCATATTAACGAAAAAAGAGAAAAGATTAATCAATTAAAAATTCAGATTGATGAAAATAATAAGAAATATGAAAAGATAACCGAAAGGTTGAACAGCATTAATCTTGATTCAAGCAGAAGTGGAGATTTAATTCAGGAGTTAAGCACTAAACTTGCTTCTTTAACATCAAAATCTACCGACGCTCGTGTTACACAAATGACCTGTTCTTCATCGATACAGGAACTTGAAAACCGAATTATTGCAATTAACGAGCAGAACAAAGACAGGGAAGAGCAGATTAAAATAACTTCCCAAATGTTAGAGAATTATAAAACTGAGCTAAATAATATTAACGAGCTTATTGGTTCTCTCAATAATTCAATAAACGGACTTGAAATCAAGCTACAGTCAAGAGCTAAAAAGCGGGATGAGCTAAAAGAAAAAGCGGACAAATTAACACTTGATGCAAATGAATGTAACCGCAGAGTTAAGTTGTTAGAGGATTTAGAAAGAAATCTTGAGGGCTTTTCTTACTCTGTAAAGGCTGTAATGCAGGGCAAAGACAGTGGAATGTTAAAGGGTATTCACGGACCTGTTTCAAGAGTTTTTGACGTTCCTGAGGAATATACCGTTGCTGTCGAAATCGCATTAGGTGCAGCAATGCAACATATTGTTACAGAAACTGAACAGGACGCAAAGAATTCAATTTCCTATCTAAAGCAAAAAGATAAGGGTAGAGCTACATTTTTACCTTTAAATACTATCAAGGCACGTGATTTTACTGAAAAGGGTTTAGACGACTGTTACGGATTTATCGGTATTGCAAGCGAATTGTGTAGCTGTAAGCCAGAATATAACAATATTATAAAATCTTTATTAGGTAGAATTGTAGTTGCAGAGGATATTAACTGTGCTACTTCAATAGCTAAAAAATACGGCTATAGATTTAAAATAGTTACCCTTGACGGACAGGTTGTAAATGCAGGCGGTTCGCTGACAGGTGGTTCACTGGGCAAAAAGTCAGGATTACTTTCACGAGCAAGTGAAATTTCTAAGGCTAAAAAGCTAACTGAAGAATTAAGAAAAAAAGCAGTTGAAGCTCAGCAGGAATATGAGAAAATAATTTCTAATTATTCCGCAATAGAAGCTGAGGTTTTAGGTGCAAGAGGTGATTTAGCTAACGCAAAGCAGGAACAGATTAGACTTATTGCTGAATCTAATGCCTGTGAAAATGAGTTAAATACACAGAAAACTTCTTTTGAAAATTCAAAATTAGAGATTAGTGATTGCAATAGCAGAATCGAGACTTTAAAAGAAAATGAAATTCAAGCAAAAGAAGCTTTAGCTGAGGTTACTGTATTAATAGCTGATTGTGAAAATGAAATCGCTAAAATTTCAGGCAGCAGAAACAAGCTTACCGAAGAGCGTGAGGCTATGTCCGAACAGCTACAGAACATCAAGCTTGAAATTCTTACCTTTGAAAAGGATATAGAATCCTTGGAATCTGAAATTCAGTTTGCATTATCTACTGATGAAAGCAGAGATCAGAGAAAGGCTGAATTAAGAATAGAAATTGAGAATTATCGCCAAACAATCGAGGATACTAAACGTCGCATAGAATTACTGAATACAGAGATTGATAAGCTTAACAAAAAAGTTGACTCTTTGAATTTAGAAATTGACGGAATTAATGAGAAGAAAAATCAGTTTGAAATCCGTACCGTACAGCTGCGAAATCTTGAACGTGAGAAAACAAATGAACGTGAGATTGCAGGTAGGGAGCTTTCAAGACTTGAAGAAAGAAAAATCAGTATTCAAAAAGAGTACGACAGCATTATATCAAAGCTTTGGGAAGATTATCAGCTTACACGTAACGAGGCTACAAGTATTGCCGTTGCTTTAGACAATATTTCCGAAGCACAGAAAAGATTAAATGAATTAAAGCTAAAAATTCGTAATCTTGGCAATGTTAATGTTGCGGCTATTGAAGAATATAAAGAAGTATCAGATAGATATGAATTTATGTCTTCTCAGGTTGAGGATGTTGAAAAATCCAAGAAAGAAATAGAAAAGCTTATCGTTGATCTTACAAAACAAATGCAAGAGGAGTTTATAGTCAGCTTTGAGCAAATAAACCGAAACTTTACATACACATTCAAGGAATTGTTTGGGGGAGGTACTGCTTCTTTATCACTTACTGACCCTGAAAACATTTTGACAAGCGGTATTGATATTGTTGTGCATCCACCGGGCAAAATTGTTGTTCACCTTGATGCTTTATCAGGCGGTGAAAAAGCCTTAGTTGCTATTGCTTTATACTTTGCAATTATGAAGGTTAGACCTGCTCCTTTCTGTGTAATGGACGAAATAGAGGCTGCTTTGGATGACGTTAATGTAGATAGATTTGCACAATACGTTAGAAGTCTTACACATAAAACTCAATTTATCCTTATTACTCACAGACGAGGTACAATGGAAGAAGCTGACGTTTTGTACGGCGTTACTATGCAGGATGAAGGTGTTTCAAAATTATTGGAGTTAAGAGCAAGTGAGGTAGCTGCTAAACTTGGTATTTAATTATTAAAGGAAGATTTTAATGGGATTATTTCAAAAGATTAAAGAAGGACTAAAAAAGACAAGAGACGGAGTTGTTGGTCAGATTGACTCAATGCTGAAATCCTTTACTAAAATTGACGAAGACTTGTTTGAAGAGTTAGAGGAACTTCTGGTAATGGGTGATGTAGGCGTTTCTACTGCTGAGGATATTTGCGATAAGCTCCGTAAAAAGGTTAAGGAAACAGGCACAAAAGATCCAAATGAAATTCATAATCTCCTTGAAGAAGTTGTTGCTGATATTCTAACAGGAGGACAGGAACTTAAGGTTTCTACAAAGCCGTCCATAGTCCTTGTTATCGGTGTTAACGGTGTAGGAAAGACAACTACAATCGGAAAAATGGCTAACCGATTTAAGAAGGATGGCAAAAAAGTTTTATTAGCCGCTGCTGATACTTTCAGAGCTGCTGCTATTGACCAACTACAGATTTGGGCCGACAGATGTAACTGTGATATTATTAAACAAAATGAGGGTTCTGATCCGGCTGCTGTAGTTTTTGACGCCATTTCTGCTGCAAAGGCTCGTGGTACTGACGTGATAATTGTAGATACGGCAGGACGACTTCACAATAAAAAGCATCTTATGGACGAGCTTGCAAAAATTAATAGAATAATTGACAGAGAACTGCCTGATGCTGATAAAGAAGTATTACTTGTACTTGATGCCACAACAGGTCAAAATGCTGTTTCGCAGGTTGAGCACTTTAAGGAGGCTACCGGGATAACAGGTATTGTACTTACCAAGCTTGACGGAACTGCCAAGGGCGGTATTGTATTGGCAATTAAGAATTCCCTTGATGTACCTGTTAAGTTTATTGGTGTAGGAGAACAAATTGACGATTTACAGCCTTTCGACCCTGTAGATTTCTCAAAAGCGTTGTTTGATTTCAGCGATTAAGGATAAGTTATGAAATTTATAATTGCTACAAATAATAAAAAGAAGCTTATTGAATTAAGCAGAATTTTAAACCCATTAGGAATTGAAGCTGTAAGTGCAAAGGATATGGGAATTAAGCTTGACGATGTTGAAGAAACAGGCGTTACATTTGCCGAAAATGCTTCAATTAAAGCCAATGCTGCTTTGAAGTTAAGCGGTATGCCTGCTATTGCAGATGATTCGGGTTTGTGTGTTGATGCTTTGGACGGAAGACCGGGAGTGTATTCTGCAAGATATGCCGGTGAAAACGCTACTGACTCTGAGAGAATTGCAAAACTCTTAGATGAAATGAAAAATGTGCCTGATGATAAAAGAACTGCGCATTTTGTCTCTGCTATTTGCTGTGTGTTTCCAAACGGAGATTCCATAGAAGCACAAGGAGAGTGCAATGGCAAGATTGCTTTAGAGCCTGACGGTGACGGCGGTTTTGGATATGACCCTATGTTTTTATATAACGGTGTGTCTTTTGGGAAATTATCTCCAAACGAAAAGGACAAGGTTAGTCACCGAGGAAATTCCCTAAGATTATTGCAAAAAAAGTTAAAAGAATATTTGGAGGACAACAATGTTAACAAGTAAACAAAGAGCTTACCTGAGAAGTCTTGCTAATTCTATAGATACAATTGTTCACGTTGGTAAAGGCGGAATGTCAGATGAAATTATCAAACAGGCTGATGACGCCTTAACTGCACGTGAGATTATAAAAGGTAAATGCTTGGAAAATTGCAGTCTGACTCCTCGTGAGGCTTCTGAAATTATTGCAGAAAAATTATCTGCCGACGTTGTTCAGGTTATCGGTTCAAAGTTTGTTTTGTATCGCAAAAACGAAAAAGAACCTGTAATTATTCTGCCAAAAGCAAATAAGAAATGAAAATAGCAATATTCGGAGGTAGCTTTAATCCAATCCATTTAGGCCATATCAAATTGGTTAAGACTGCTATAGAAACGGCGGATTTAGATAAAGTTTTGCTGATTCCGACCGGAATTACTCCTCATAAATCTAACAGCGAAATGGCGCCTGCAAAGGATAGACTTAAAATGTGCAGAATTGCAAGTCTTTCTTACGATAATATTGAGGTATCATCCATTGAAATTGATAGAGAAGGAAAAAGCTACACATATCAGACTTTAAATTCTCTAAAAGAAATATATGCTAATGATGAATTTTTTATCATTATGGGTTCTGATATGTACCTTTCTCTTCATACATGGAAAAACGCTAATTTTTTTCTTAATAACTTAAATGTTATAACAGATTTAAGGAACAGTGCGGATATAATGGAAATCGAAAAGCAGTGTGAGCTTCTCAAGAAATACGGTGCTAAATCGTATATCATCAATCACTCGGTAATGGACGTAAGCTCTACCGAAATAAGAGAACGACTCAAGAATAATCTTGAAGTATCTGAATTTATAGATAGCAAAGTATTGGAATATATAAAAACTCATCATTTGTATGGGACGTGAATTTATGGATAAGGCAAAGTATATTGAGCTAATAAAAGGCAAAATGAGTGAATACAGATTTGTGCATAGCATAAATGTATCAAAAGCAGCCGTTGAACTTGCTAAGCGTTATAATGCAGATATTGAGAACGCCGAGATTGCCGGTATCTTACACGATATTTGCAAGGAAATGCCTCAGGATGAAATGTTGCAAATAATAAACGACGGTGGTATAATACTTGATGACTGCGAAAAACATTCTTCTAAATTGTGGCATTCTATTGCAGGCAGCTGTTATGTACGTGATGTGTTAAATATCAAAAATGATGATATTATTAATGCAATAAAGTATCATACAACAGGCAGAGCGAATATGTCTTTGCTTGAAAAAATTATTTTTACGGCAGATTATATAAGCGAAGAAAGAACATTTGACGGTGTTGATATTATGAGGCAAAAAGCATTTGAAAACATTGAGGACGCTATGCTTTTTGCTCTGCAGTTTACGTTATCCGATTTGTCAAAAAGGAAAATGGTAATACATAATAATGCTGTACTTTGTTATAATGATGTTGTAATTAATTTATCTGAGAAAGGTTTACTATAATGACTACTTACGAACAAGCAATTAAAACAGCCGAAATTTTAGATAAAAAATTAGGCTCAAATATAAAGGTTATAGAGATTACAGATGTTTCCTCTTTGGCTGATTATATGGTAATCGCCAACGGTAACAGCAGTACACAGGTTAAAGCACTTGCTGATGAGGTTGAATTCAAGCTTGATGAGATGGGCATTTCTGTCAGTCATATTGAGGGTTATCGCTCCAACAGCTGGATTTTGCTTGATTATGTGGATGTTATTGTTCATATTTTTGATAAAGAAGCAAGAGATTTCTATGACCTTGAACGACTTTGGCAGGACGGCAAAGAAGTAGATTTAACAGGAATAATTGATTAATAACCTTGGGAGGTTTTATTTTGAAATACAATCATATTGAAGTAGAGAAAAAATGGCAGGACATTTGGGAAGAAAAGGGAGTTTTCCACGCAAGTAATGATACTGAAAAGGAAAAATTCTATGCTCTGATTGAGTTTCCTTATCCGTCAGGACAGGGCTTGCACGTAGGACATCCACGTCCTTATACAGCTCTTGATACTGTTGCTCGTAAGCGCAGATTACAGGGTTATAATGTATTGTATCCAATCGGCTGGGACGCATTTGGTCTTCCTACTGAAAACTATGCTATTAAAAATCATATCCATCCTGAAATAGTAACAAAGCAGAATATTGCTCGTTTTAAAAAGCAGATTATGTCTTTGGGCATTTCTTTTGACTGGAGCAGAGAAATCAATACTACAGATCCTGATTACTATAAGTGGACACAATGGATCTTTTTACAGCTATTTAAAAAAGGTCTTGCTTATAAGAAAGAAATGAATGTTAACTGGTGTACTTCCTGTAAATGCGTGCTTGCTAACGAAGAAGTAGTAAACGGCGTTTGCGAGCGTTGCGGTAGTGAAGTTGTACATAAGGTTAAGTCACAGTGGATGTTAAAGATTACTGCTTATGCTGACCGATTAATTGAAGATCTTGATTTAGTTGATTATCCTGCAAGAGTAAAGGCTCAGCAGACAAACTGGATTGGTCGTTCAACAGGTGCAG
This sequence comes from uncultured Clostridia bacterium, assembly GCA_945980035.1. GTDB lineage: Bacteria > Bacillota > Clostridia > Oscillospirales > Acutalibacteraceae > Ruminococcoides. The sequence continues at coordinate 3,728 of CAMFQG010000010.1, read as the reverse complement.
AGGTTGATTTTACTGCAACAACAGGGGACAAGCTGACGGTTTATACAACACGTTGCGATACATTGTTCGGTGCTACATATATGGTTGTATCCCCTGAGCATCCCTTAATTGAAAAATGGGCTGATAAACTTGAAAATATTGATGAAATCAGAGCTTATCAGGCTGAGGCTGCTAAAAAATCTGATTTTGAAAGAACAGAAGTAGCTAAGGATAAAACCGGCGTGAAGCTAAAGGGCGTCAGAGCTATAAACCCTGTTAATAATAAGGAAATTCCTATATTTATTTCCGATTATGTTCTTGTTTCTTACGGTACAGGAGCAATTATGGCGGTACCTGCTCACGATACACGTGACTGGGAGTTTGCAAAGAAATTTGACCTGCCTATAATTGAAGTAGTAAAGGGCGGTAAGGATGTTCAAGAGGAAGCTTTTGTTGACTGTGCTACAGGTATTTTAACAAATTCCGATTTTCTCAATGGCTTATCAGTAGAAGATGCTAAGACTAAAATGATTGGATATCTTACTGAAAAAGGCATCGGCAGAGCAAAGGTTAACTATAAGTTGAGAGACTGGGTATTTTCACGTCAGCGTTATTGGGGCGAGCCTATTCCGATTGTTCATTGTGAAAAATGCGGTTATGTTCCTATTGATGAAAGTGAATTGCCACTGAAATTACCTATGGTTGATTCTTATGAGCCAACAGATACAGGTGAGTCACCGCTTGCTAATATGACAGATTGGATTGAGACTACTTGTCCTTGCTGTGGAGGTAAGGCTAAGAGAGAAACTGACACAATGCCACAGTGGGCAGGTTCCTCCTGGTATTTCTTGAGATATATGGACCCTCACAACAAGGATGCTATTGCTTCAAAGGAAGCACTTGAATATTGGTCACCTGTTGACTGGTACAACGGCGGTATGGAGCATACTACACTTCATTTGCTTTACAGCCGATTCTGGCATAAGTTCTTGTATGATATCGGTGTTGTTCCAAATAAAGAACCATATGGTAAACGCACAAGCCACGGTATGATTCTGGGCGAGAACGGCGAAAAAATGTCTAAGTCACGCGGAAATGTTGTAAATCCTGATGAAATAGTAATGGAATACGGCGCAGATACAATGCGTCTTTACGAGATGTTTATCGGTGACTTTGAAAAGGCTGCTCCTTGGAGCCCTTCAAGCATCAAAGGTTGTCGCAGATTTGTTGACCGTTTCTGGAATTTACAGAATATTTTAGTTGAGGGCGATACAATCCGTTCTGAGTTAGACAGTGCATTTAACAAAACCATTAAAAAGGTTGGAGAAGATATTGAAAATATTAAATTCAACACTGCTATTGCAAGCTTAATGGCACTTATTAATGACGTTACTGCTTTTGGAAGCATTAATAAGAAAGAGTTGTCTATATTTGCTATTCTGTTAAATCCATTCGCACCTCACGTTACTGAGGAAATTTGGGAATGTTGCAAGCTTGGCGATGGTATATTAGCTGAACAAAAATGGCCTGAATATGATGAAGCTAAATGTATTGATGAAACTATTGAAATCGCTGTACAGGTTAACGGTAAGATTAAGGCTAAGCTGAATATACCGGTTGATGCTGAACAGGATCAGGTATTAAAGCTTGCCAAGGCTGACGAAAATGTAGCTAAAGCTATTGATTCAATGAATATAGTTAAAGAGATTTATGTTAAGGGCAGAATTGTAAATATTGTTGTAAAACCCTAAATTATTACATTTTAGTATTTTTTAACTATTTTTTTGATACCTATTGACAATTTATGTTAAGTTGTGTATAATACTACTTGCAATTTTGCAAATTACCCATGCCTTATGGCGGATGGGAGGGAAATAGAAATGTCAGAGATCAGATTAAAAGAGAATGAATCTTTAGAGAGTGCTCTAAGAAGATTTAAAAAACAGTGTGCCAGAGCTGGCGTTATTGCTGAGGTTCGCAAAAGAGAGGCATATGAAAAGCCATCTGTAAAGCGCAAGAAGAAATCCGAAGCTGCTCGTAAACGCAAATTTAGGTAAATATTTAAGCGGACAGTTTTCTGTCCGCTTTTTCACTTTTATTATTATTTTGCTTTTTGCACATACTTTTCTTATTGATTCAAGGAGTTTTATTATGAAAAAAATTTTAGTTCTTTTAGGGCCAAATCTTAATATGGTTGGCATCAGAGAAAAAGGGATTTACGGCAACGAAAGTGCAGACAGTATTTCAGACCAGATTATGGAATATGCCAAAAATATCGGCTTTTCTGCTGATATTTACCAGTCAAATCACGAGGGTGACCTAATAGATAAGATACACTTTGGAAAAGATATTTATGACGGAGTTGTTATCAATGCAGGTGCTTTAACTCATTATAGTTATGCGTTGAGAGATGCTATAGCTTCAATTAAAATACCCTTTGTTGAAGTTCATATGTCTAATATTCACGCAAGGGAAGAGTTTAGACATACATCGGTTATTTCACCAGTATGTGTTGGACAGATAGCAGGCTTTGGTAAAAACAGTTATTTTCTCGCAATAAGCGCATTAAAGGAATTGGTTTAATTGAACGATATTGAAATCAGAGTTAACAAATTAAGAAATTTGCTTGAAAACCAAAAAGACTCATTTCTTATTACCAACGAAAAGAACATCTTTTATTTAACAGGCTTTAACAAAAGCGAAGGTGCATTACTTTTAACAAGCACACAGGCGTATTTATTTGTGGATTTTAGATATTACGAGGCTGCCTGTGCAAAAGCTAAATGTTGTGAGGTGTTACTGTATTCAAATTTAAAAGATTCGTTAATATCTGTTTTAAAAAAATGCTCTGTAAAATCTGTTCACATTGAATCAACGCATATGACTGTGAGCACTTTTCAAAAATATGTTACTTTTATGAATGAGGCAGGAATTTCTGTTATTTCTAATTCAGCCCTTGATAATTTTATTTCAAATTTGCGTATGATTAAAAGCAAAGATGAAATTAACTGTATAGCAAAGGCACAAGCTATTTCAGAAAAGGCATATTCAGAGGTTTTAAATTATATTAAACCCGGTGTAAGCGAACAATCTATCGCAAATGAGCTTGAATACTTAATGAAAAAATACGGGGCAGAGGATATATCCTTTGACTTAATCACTATCACCGGTAAGAAAACATCGTTGCCCCACGGAGTTCCTGATGATAGTATAATCTATCCGGGTGACTTTTTTACAATGGATATAGGAGCAATTTATAACGGTTATCACAGCGATATGACCAGAACTGTTGCAGTTAAGGAATGCAGTGATAAACAGAGAGAAATATACGATATTGTTTTAAAAGCACAGTTAAGCGCTCTTAGTTCCGTTAAGTCAGGCATTGAAAGCTCAAAGGTAGATAAAATTGCACGTGACATTATAACAGATGACGGATACGGCGACTGTTTCGGTCACTCTACGGGACATGGGGTAGGACTTGATATACACGAACAGCCTAATGTTTCACCAAACAGTAATCACATTCTTTCAAATGGTATGGTGATAACAATAGAGCCGGGAATATATATTAATAACAAATTCGGAGTAAGAATTGAGGATATGGTATCGGTTGAAGAACAGGGTTATCGTAATTTTGCAACCCTGTCAAAGGAACTAATTATTGTATAACTCTTGCATTTTTTGATTTTTTATGTATAATAGCTGTCTCTTATACACATCTGACGCTGCCGACGAAGGCTGAGGTGTAG